>CAZBBC010000161.1:0-9801 GCA_964489835.1 uncultured Calditrichota bacterium | reverse complement strand
AAATAATTTTACTTGTGAAGATAGCCCACGGATGTATTTGCTCGCATGACTATGCATTGCTATTGATTTCGGACCGGGAGGCGGTGTGATGATATGTGGTATTCCTTTGGCTTTTTCTCTCCACCAATCTTTGCTCATATTTATCTCCTGTTTGCTAAAAAGGTCGCATAAATTATAACCACAGAGCTCCTAGGGCTCGCCCTTCGGGCGAGCGCCCCGTTTTACGGGGTTATATTTTTATAAAAAATTTAACACAAAGTTCACAAAGAAGGCACTAAGATCACAAAGATTTAATTAAGAAATATTTCTTTGTGTACTTTGTGTATTCTTGGTGTACTTTGTGGTTAAAAATCAAATAAACAATTAATTAGATCATTAGGAAATAGACAAAGTCTATAGATAAATAAGAATCGTAAACATTTTTTAGCATTTACCACCGTAGGTGGTACAGAGAAATCGTATAATATTTATTGACTTATACTCTTTCCCTTCTGTGAATTCACAAGTTTTTGAGTATTAATTCCTCATTTATGACCTAATTAATAATTATCCTTCAAAAGAACACGGAGTGTTTCTCAGTGCCCTCTGTGGTTTTAAATCCTCTTTTTCATCAATCTTTTGCCACAAGCATTAAAAATAGTGGCCTAAGATTTTACCTTGGTGTTGCCACCCCTTTTCAAATTTATATCCATATTACGTTTATTCGTTTTCCAGGCGCCTGCTGTAAAGTCAGGTACTTTAATCGAGTTCGAATTGTTCCTTACCGACCAGTCACTTAATGGTAAAATTGAACTCCAAGCGGCTGCATCATAGACATCCTGATCAAGGGGTAGACCATTGTGCAAACAATCAATTAAATGCCAGTCAATGAGTAAGTCAGATCCTCCGTGTCCACTATTTTTGGCCAATTCTCCTACTTTGTGAAATATTTCAGGCGTATATTTTTCTTTAATTTTTTCACATTCTTCTGCAGAAACCCATTTGTGGTTACCGGTTGATATTCTCGGAGGTGGCGGATCATATAGTGCTGACCCTTTTGTACCATATATCCCATGAATCATATTGTGGGGTGAAGGAGATGTTGCATCGTGCTGTAGCATTATCGTACGGCCATATGTGGTTTTGATGATCGTACTACTCATATTTCCACGATAATCCTTTCCCACAAATTCACTAAAAAAATCATCCGTTTCAGCCAATTCTTTTGCTTTGGCTGCCATCATAAAATCTTTGCTTTCTACTGATACGAGGAATTCAAATTTATCCCCTCTGTTGATATCCATCATTTGGGCAATTGGTCCCAGTCCATGTGTGGGATAAATATTTCCTTTCCTGGATCCATATTGCCGCAACCACCACATATTCCAATACAAATTTTTATTGAAATTGTTTTTCATTTTACTGGTATTATAGGCACAATCCCCATGTACAATTTCCCCAAAAAATCCCTGCTTGGCCATGTTTATCATCACCAATTGAAAGGGCATATAAGAATAGTTTTCAAGCATCATGCAGTGTTTGCGCGTTCGTTCGGCTGTTTCTACTAACATCCAGCATTCTTCAATGGTTCCGGCTGCCGGAACTTCCGATGCCACGTGTTTACCTTGTTCCATCGCATAAACCGCCATCTCCGTGTGCATATACCAGGGCGTTGTGACAATAATCAGGTCAATATCATTACGTTGACATAGCTTTTTCCATTCATCTTTTGAGCCCGAATACAGTTCAGGATTATGATCAGTGTTTGTTAATTTTTCTTTTGCTGCTTCGGCTTTTTCCGGTCGAAGGTCACATAAAGCTTTAATTTCAACACCATCGATGGCACTCATGGTCCTCATATGTGAAGGGCCGCGTTGACCCAGACCGATAATCCCAATCCGCACCGTACTGATTTTGTCGGCTGCATAACCCGACATATTGTACTGCTGTTTATATGACTTTTCATAATCCTTCATAGCCTGCGGCAGATTCTGATCATTTTGATTCATGGAATCCGGCGTACAACTCTTCAAGATTCCTCCACTAGCCAGGCTTAAACCTGCAAAGCCGGTCATTTTAAGAAAATCTCTACGGTTTGCTTTCATCGTTATTTCCTCATTATTATTTTGGGTCGTTTCATCCCGATAAATCGGGACAATTAAAGTAATGTCAAATACAATATGGTTGTTCAATATTGCGAATCAACTTTAACGCAGAGTGACGCTGAGAATCACGCCAGTGGGCGGATCCGCCTGCCGGCGGACGCTGAGTTCCGCAGAGGAAGATAATAATAAATAAATAATACAAAATACAAGAAGGGAAACACTAACTTTATAGGATTAATAAAAATATTTTGTATCATTTATTTTGTATTTTTTATTAGCTCTCTATTGTTTTTATCAATATTACAAATATTTGAAATTTCTTACTATTTACTTTGCGTTTCAGCAAGTTCAGCATTAACCGGCCACGGTTCTTGGGCTGGAATGGTTACATCTCCTGTTGCTGCCCATTCAGTTCCTCTTAATAACAGCGTTTTCCAGGCATAATTCCGCATGGTCGCTTCATTATGGCCAAGTACACAATAAAAACCACGTCCTTTTCCATAATGTGTAGTAATCACAACCGGTTCATTCTCGCCTGTTCCTTTTTTCTCAGGGGAGGAATAGGCGCTGCCTATTACATCTATATCTGGTTGAAATTTTGTGCGATGCCAAAGTTCATCTATTATATAAAAATCTTTTAATCCTTTCATTACAGGATGATTTATATCATCAATATTCACCTTAAAAGTGTGAATTGGCCCATGTCCCGTAACACCTAGTTCCCAGGTTCCTCCGGCAATTTGCTGAAACTCCGGCCAGTCCTGAAGGGCAGAACTCCCGGCATGAACAACCACAAGGCCTTTTCCACCGGCAACGAAATTTAAAAAGGCTTTCTCCAAATCCGGATTCCAGCGATGTCCGGTAACCTCAGGCCAGTCATTCCAATTGCTAAGTATTACATCATATTGATTTAACTTACTTGGATCAATATTTTCGGGATTATTTGTAACCATGACCTTAAATTGGCCACTTCCTTCCAGAATATTTTGAATGACTGGGGTTGTTAGCTGCCAGTTATGATTATTTTTTCCACTTAGAATGAGTACATTAATCACTTCAGACTGACATCCCATTAGGCCTAAAAGGAATAAAGTGATCAGCACCAGTAATATCTTTTTTTGTTTATTCACTAACATATTCTTTAACCCTTCCCAATAAATTAAGAAAAATAATCATTGACACTCCCGGATGTTATTCTAACCTCAATTAACTCTAATTGCCGGATAAATCTTCTGTTGTTTTTTCTCTTTTGCAAATCCCGGTCCAAATAATGTCAATAGTGGGTAATAATTGATAATTCTATATCACTATATTATTAAAAATATTATTCTATGAGTGGAACCGGGATATCAAGGTGTGTCCAATCGTGAGTGATGGCCAGCAATGATGCTGGTATAGCGCCACGCCAGCCTTGTAGAATACCGCGCCACTTGCCCTTTCTGTCTTTCCAAAGCGCTATATCAATCCTTTTATCCAAGGAAATTTCAAAATCCTGCACTTTAAAATATTTTAATCCTCCGGCTGCCAGAGCTTCTACACGACCTTCATCATCAAGTCGAATAGCTGCCACTCCAATGGCGTCGAAACTAACCTCATAATCACTGATTATAATATTGGATTGAATGGGATCACCTGTAACATTATCTGTCCCAGCAATCTGGATAATTGTACCGTCAATAAGACGGCAGAATCCAGTAGTGGGAGGAGAACTGGAGACATGATTAAAGCCTTTCAAACTGTCTGTAGCTGAGGACTGTGGCTCAATATTTTGCATGCCCAAAATTCTACATATCTTTGTTGCTACCGATGTTGAATCGGAATAATCTGCCATGGATTGGGGCAGAGCTGCATGGCCATCAAAAACCCGCCCGTTAAAATCCTGCGTCCAGTCCCCAACCCGGAAAAGTCTGGTTGGTCCTTTGGCAGCTTTATTGAAAAACGTGCCCGTTGAAGATTTCTCAAATTCAGGATGGTAGAGGAGAACAGCGGTATAGCGTTGTGCTCCGTAACAAATCCAACCATCTTCATTGATGTACAAATTTTTATTCTCAATCTCACTACTAGGAATCAAATCCGCAGGAATCCCTTCACGCCAGAATTTATCTGCAACTTCCATCCCGACATCATTATAGGCCGGACCGGCCCAGTTCATCGCACAAGTATGTCCAAAGATTACCGCCACCGGACAATCCAGGGGACTTTGGCTAATATAGTTTAATAATCGAACACGACTCTCTGCACGCATGAGATTTCCGCGTAAAAGTTCATTTCTGAGTTTATCAGGATTTTTAACGGGATAGGGCGGGTGATAATTGATTCTGCCACCGCCAAGAACGTAGCTCCATATTGATCGTTCATAATCGGCTATATGTTTTGAATAATACATGTTATACCAAACCGGACTTGACCATTTTTTTGCAAGCGCCGAACGCACAGCAAAAGGAGTCAATTCATCTGTTTGTGCCCAATCCCTTGTTGCAATCCACCAATCAAGCCCATTTTTTTTAAACTCGCGCAAATCCGGATAAGGCCACCAGGTAGGATGCGTTGCCACGACAGCATTGGAACCGAAAACTTCCTTTACCGTGTGATAGAAATCATCTTCCAGTTCACCATTTCGCTGTAAGGACATCTCCATAAAATGATTAATAGCCATGCGACGTTCATCTTCTCTCCCATTTATACCCAAATGCATAAGTAAACAGTCTTCTAGAAGATCGCGTCCTTCTGTCCTCTTTGCATAAGCTATGGCACGGTGTTTAGAATACCAGAATTGATTTTTTGCCGGATTCCCATCAAAACTGGGAGGAAATCCCCACTCATCTTTGCACACCCCGGCTAACGGGACATCGGAATATTGATTTATAATTTTACGCTGAAATTCTATTATATGTGGAGCAAATACATCTGGTGTCAGGTGGGTGAATGAAACCATTACTAAGGCATGTCGGTTGATCTTTTTTTTATCTCCAGGAATTCTGACGTGAACAGAATCTTTCGAGGCAGATACCAGTATACATTCTCTTGTAATATCTTTCAGGGTCAGCAGGTTAATTCCATTGGAATCACGAATGTAAGAATAAACGCGTAGAAGCGAACTGTGAAGCGGAATATAGTGGGTAGTTCGGTGTGTATAATGGTCATTGAGATCAAAACTGCGCACCACTATCTCCCCATAATTTTTCACGGAAAGTTCAACCTCCTGAAGGAGCAACATTTCCTGTAACTCATCAGGATATCTTGCCTCAAACGCCCGCCGTGCCAACCTCACATCAAGATCCATAACCATAGGAATGCCCTGTTTTTGTGCATATATTGCGGCCGCTTTAATTTGAGCGTGTACGTCCTCGTCTGTCACTTCTTTTTCAGGAGCTCTAAGACTCGTTGTTAGAAGATTGTAAGGGGAGTGAAGGTGGACCTGATCGATAAATGGCTTATAACCTTCGGGCTCGAACACTACTTCTGACCAGAACCAACATCCCAATGTAGGCATAACGTTATCAGGGAGTTGATATCCAATTGTATCATCATCTGCCCGAATAGTTACAATGGAAAAAAGAACAAAAATCAGTACAGCCCTAAACATATTTCTCCTTATGTAATTAAAGGTAGTGTCAAAAATAACCACAGAGAACACACAACAATTATGAATTAAGAATGAAAATAAAGCCAACTTCTTGACGTCTTTTACTTCTTGCTCCAAATTTTTAATTCTAAATTATTAATTATTAATTGCTTTTTAGAGTAGTTCAATATATCAGGATCTCTTTCTGCGTTTAATCATGGCCCGGATTCCGGCCAACGGCAAAGAAGTACTGGCCAGATAATTGGGTAGTTTATATTCTGTATCGGATATCCATTCGCTTGCACCGTATTTTTTATAATCATTTACCATATCAATCACTGTTTGGTCTGCAAGCTTTGGGTCTACCAGGTCAAGCGTATAAACAAACCAACCCGTGGGTGTGCCCCAGAAAGCACCGTTCTGATAAGTATCGCGTTTACAAACTGACTGTTCCCAGTAGACACCACCAGGTAAATGGCGGATTTGACCGTTTTTAACAATTGACGCATAATTTTTTTGGAAGTAAGAAGCTATCGATTTTTCCTGCTCATGATCAGCAACACCCAGATAAACAGCAAAAGCCGAACCCCAGATATCAGGCTCTTTACAGCGGACTGTAGCAGCTCGAAATAATCCTAGTTTTGAATCCCAAAAGGCTGTAGATATATTCTCTGTTATAATCTTACTTTCCATCTTCCACTCTTCAGATTCATTTTCCCTACCCAACACCTTTAAAAGGTCAGCAAGTTGACGGCTGGCCTGAACATATAGAAGAGAGCAAAACAAGAGGTCACCTTGCTTGCCGATCGTATCGGTAAAACCATAGGGACAACGCTCCTGTGCATCACCCGGGATAATGTGGACAAGATGTGTTTCGGGATTGCGTGGCGTCGCCTGCAGAGTACTTACAAGAGGGTCAATAATAGAAGTAAGCAGATTCCTGTCTTTTGTTTTCTGATAGGTATGCCAGGCAATATCCACAGTAAATTGTGAGCCGTCCGCAACCGGATTCTTACCCATCGTTCCAAAGCCAGGCTTATAGATCGGTGTCCCATCAAATTTTACACAATCTACCCCGGCCCCATCCGAACGTATACTTCGAATAAAAAGATTGCAGGCATCGCAAAGTTCCTTATCTGAAAATGAATGGACAGATCCTTCAAGCATGTAGGCGTAGTCCCGCAGCCAGAAGGCCTCATATCCAATGCCGACCTGAGGAGGGAAAGCAGCATTGCCATCATCCATCGTTCGCCTGGAGGCCCGGATAAGGCGATGCGCTTCTTTCTCCAACCACAAGACAGCATCATGGAATTTATGATCTTCATTAAACAAGACCAAAAAAATACAAAACGGTAAAGCGAAATATTTCATGCGATTTCTTGCTCTCTGATTTTACAATTCATTCTTCAGACCGAGATAATTGTAAATCATTTCTGTATTTCCACATATACAGCAAAACGATTTTTGCTGTATATTCATCATTACTAATTCTGTGTAATTCCTTTCCAGGAATCAGTTCTAAAAGGTGAAGCAGGCAAGCCGTCTTTATTATATAAGTTGCCAATGGGGTTTGCTGCCCAGGCATATCTCACCGCTACCGGTTTTTCAAGCCCGGGTTTAGATACAACGATTGTTTCACCGTCTATCTCAGCATTGGCCCAGACAAATTTTTTATCATTCCCGGCAATAGCAAATCCTTTTACAACTTTACCGTTTTTAGCCACCAAGCCTTGGCCAATATGAGCAAAACTCAATCGAATCTTATTTCCTTCAATTTTCATCGATTTATAGATTGGCCCGGAATAAACGATATTTTTACCGTAGACCAGATGAAGTGCATTCAATGCTAATCGTCGTCCTACTTCCTGTTTATTTTTTGGATGGATATCATCTGCATCACCGATATCTATAGCCGAAGCCATACCGGTGTTGGGTAATGAGAGTGTCATTAATTGCGCCTCGCGCAGTTCTGCCCAGTCATCATCCTGGGGTTCGGTTTGTAACGGCTTAAAATTAGCCAGTTGAACAAACAGAAAATAAAAATCACCCTGATCCCATTGTGCCCGCCAATCTTTAATCATTGTTGGAAAAAGTGTTTGGTATTGGTAGGCTCTGCCGGCATTGCTTTCACCCTGATACCAGATGGCACCGCGTATAGCATAAGGTATAAGAGGATTTATCATCGCATTAAACAAAACAGTCGGTCGATTTGGATCCTCAGGAGATTGTGGCTTGGGTCCCAGAATTTTTGTATCAAAACCGATCTTACATAACCACTCACCGGCCAGGGATATCTTTTTACCTTTATTATTCTCGATAAACAATTGATCTGTTTTACCCCACAAACCACCACTATATCCAATATCCTGAACATTAACAACGATGACGTTTTTTCCTGCTTTTACATAGGCCGCCGGAATTTTATAATCTCTGGGCATGTTCGCATCACGTATGCTCCCAACTTTGACACCATTAAACCAGGTAATATCAATGTCATTAACCGGTCCAAGATGCAGCATTAAGTCTGCGCCAACCATGGATGGTGGAAGATTTATTTCCTTTCTGAACCACATAATACCATCCAAATTCGGGTAACCGGCGTTCTCCCATCTTGTGGGTTGTTCCATTACCTTCCAATCGGATAGATCTAGATCCGGGGTATGCCAGATGGGTTGACCGTTTTTAAATCCCGCATCTCCCGGCCTGATACTGTCTTCCCACTTTTTTAATTCTGCACGATACTCATCCATCGTTTGCCGGTTCTCTGTCTTAGTTTTCTCAATCAATTCAACTTCGTCTTTAAAGTCAGACATCTTTTTTAAAGACTCAGCACTTGTCCACGCTTCCGCCGGTGTACCACCCCATGAGGTGTGAATCAGACCTATGGGTATGTTTAAATCTTTATGTATTCTCCTACCAAAAAAGTATGCCACCGCTGAAAAGGGTGGAATCGTTTTAGGACTACATACCTCCCACCCCGGACAATTTATTGTATCCAAAAGTATAGTACTTGCCGTGTGCTTGACCTGAAACAATCGTATATTTGGATAGTTGGCATTGGCGACCTCCTCTGCGTAATTGTCAACCTTACCCCATCCATCTACAGCCATTTCCATATTAGATTGCCCTGAGCAAATCCATAGTTCCCCGATCATGACATTCTTAAAAGTAATGGTAGTTTCCCCAATGATACTCATCTCATAGGGCCCACCTGCCGACATTTTATCTAATAAAACCTTCCACTTCCCATTATCCCGGACAGTTGTCGTTTTAACCTGATTGTTTATTTTGACGGTAACCTCTCCACCCTCATTTGCCGTTCCCCAAACGGGTAGGACCATATCGCGTTGTAAAACCATATTGTCACTAAACAGGGTAATTAATTTGATATTTTTTGCCGGTCCGTTGTAAGATGTACATCCGCCCAATATCGAAATTATTAAAATCGGTAAAAAAATCTGCTTGAAGATTCTCATCGTAGCTCCTTTTTTTAAAGTTGTTTGATTTATAATTTCTATTTTTTAACCTGGATAATTTTTCCAACATAACAAAGCAAAGATTTTTTTCCACGAATTACACGAATTATCACGAATTTTTTAAAGGTATTACTAGTTGAAGGTATTAATATTCAGTTATTATATTTTCAATTAGTGAAAATTCGTGTAATTCGTGGACCCATTTACTTTGTGTTCGTCGCGTCGTTGATCCCGCTTTAGGGGGTAGATGAAATCCACCCACCGGGAACTATTCATCAGATTTTTTAAGATCAGGCTGATGCGGGAAAAAATCATCCAGCGGTGATTCTGCTAATTCAATCAGAAACTGACTGATCCGGTTAATCACCAGTGTAAGGTATTTTTCTCCTTTTTCAGCCGTGGCCTTGGATGGATCACCTGTTGCGCAATGCTTATTCAGCCGGGCAAAATTCCGGCTTGTTTTGACCCAACCTTCACGCAAAGCCTCAAATCGGAAGGGCGGAACAGTAATCGGACCGGCATTTTCCATTTCCACCAGTTCCGGATACAGGGTCAAAGCGACAGATGTTTCCATTTCCCCGGCATGGTCGTCCGGCATTTCGAAGATTGCATTATACTGGTCCAGTCCGGCTTTCCACCAGTCACACTGAAACAAGTGAACGCCTAAATCACATTT
>CAZBBC010000160.1:0-9860 GCA_964489835.1 uncultured Calditrichota bacterium | reverse complement strand
AGGAGAAAGATATGGCTACACGTCAGGCAACTGCCCAATGGTACGGTACGCTGAAAGATGGTAACGGCGTAATGAAATTTGGGGAATTCGAAGGTCCGTACACCTATGTATCCCGCTTTGAAGAAGGAGAAGGTACAAATCCTGAAGAGCTTGCTGGTGCTGCCAACGCCGGCTGCTTTTCAATGTTTCTTTCAGCCCTCCTCAGTGGAGATAAATTTACACCCACCAGCATCCGGACAACGGCCTCCGTTCATTTAGGGACGGATGACGGTCCGAAAATTACCAGTATTGATCTCGTGTGTGAAGCCGTGGTTCCGGAATTGGAGGCGGATAAATTTGAAGAGTATGCCCAAAAAGCAAAAGAGAAATGTCCGATTTCCAGACTGTTTGCCGGCACCGAAATTAATCTTTCAGCGAAATTAGTCGATTAATTTACCTCTACCTTTTTCCAGGTAACTCACCTAAATAATGTATCTTTCACAAGGCCCTGCCACGGCAGGGTCTAGGAGAGATATTTATGCCCCATTACCGACAAGAACCTTTTTTTTCCTGGTCTTCGCACTTATTTTTTTACAGCCTTAGGACAGACTTTAATCAGATAATCATTAATAACTTCTCTTGTCTCTTAAAACACATCATTACTTACAGCTGAAATCTTAAAATAATTTGTTCTATATTCGTATTATTGTATATTAATCGAAGATTGAAATATGTATAAAATTAACCAAAAAGATGCATTTTAAATACAACAGAACTTACATATATGATAAAATAAAATATTCTCTTCTGATTTATACTAAACTATTTGTTGAATTATCCTTTATTGCAACCATTTCATTTTTTCAAAAGAAGTACAAACCCGAATTTGCAGATAAAATTCACAACATTATCATTCCCTTACTACATGGAATCGGTGACCCTATCATTTTTTCTGCTTGTTTTCACAGATTAAAAAATATTTTTACCGAGGCAAAGATAACCATACTTACCACCGAAATAAACAAAGAAATAATCAGTGATACCTTCCCCGAAATAGATATTAACTGTCAGATATCTCTGCTTAATTTATTAAAATTAAGGAGTAAATATGATTTAATGATACTTCCATCCAGAAATCTGAAGCAATACATTTATTCATTGATAATAAATCCGCGCTATTTAATGGGATACAACTATACCATTTAGACTAATAAAAAAGAATCCTATGTTATAAGAGTAAATAGAATTTTACAACAATTAGGTTGTCTTGAATTTGTAACACCCTATCTTTTTTTATCAGATCAGACAATTGATCATTCTCGGGATCTATTAAGAATGACGGTTAGAAAAAACTATGCATATATTTTTTCACTAATTGTTGGTGGCCGATGGAAAACAAAAACTTATTCCTCTGAAAAGTATCGCATTCTTATCCATCACATTCGAAAATTATATACGCATACAGTGATCCTATTGATCGGTGATCAGGAGGATTTGGGAGAATATATCGCGAATAATCAGAAAGGTGTACATAATTTTTCAGGAAAAACAACCTTAAGAGAGGTTATGGGTTTGATTTATCATTCAGATCTGGTCATCGGTCCCGATGGTGGTTTGTTAAATATTGCCATGGGATTTGACAAGCCTATCGTTGGTTTATTTGGTCCCGTTGATCCTAAAACGATCATATCGCATAAATATAAAGACCAAACCATCTTCACTAAAAAATGTGATTATCAGCCATGTTATAATGAGAAACATCAGCCGATTTGTCCATTTCCAACACCTTATTGTATGGATATTGAGATATCTGCTATTTTGGAGAAAATTAATAACGTACATAAGAATCGCTTTTTGCTAACTTAAATCCTCATTGAATTTATCAAAGAAGTGCTTTTATGCCAAAATCCAAAATTTTACACATTATTACCCACCTGCCAGTTGGTGGTGCTGGAGACTACATACTCACCTTATTGGAGGGTTTGAACAAAAACCGCTATGATCTGACATTGATTTCCGGATCAAGAGGAGATTGGATTCAGCGTGCCTTGAATATAAAAGGGATTAAATTAATTCTGATTAAGCAGCTCATAAGAGACATCTCTTTTATTTATGATTTAATTACACTATATAAAATATACCGGATATTGAAAATTGAGAACTTTTTGATCGTTCATACGCATAGTGTAAAGGCAGGTTTTTTAGGTCGTATCGCTGCAAGGCTTGCCGGAGTACCAACAATAATTCATACGATACACGGTTTTCCATTCAATGATTTCATGAATCCTTTTAAAAAAATATTTATTTTTGTTCTTGGAACGCTTTGTATCAAAAACTACTGATATTTTTGTAACGGTATCCTTTCTCAATCAAAAGGAAGCCATCCAAAAAAAACTAGGCAAACCGGAACAATTTGTAAACATTTATGGTGGTATTGATTTTAAAAAATTTGATATCCGTTGCAATATCGCTGAAAAAAAACGGGAATTAGGTATTGGTAACACCGTAAAGGTTGTTGGTTTTGTTGGACGCCTGGTTGAGCAGAAAGCCCCACATGATTTTATCCATGCGATATCAATGGTTCTGAAATCTGAATCAAATGTTTACTTTTTAGTGGTCGGTGATGGTGAAATGAGAAATGACCTGCAAAAACTCGCTTCAGATCTACAAATATCAAAATATTTAAAAATCCTGGGTTTTCGGGAAGATATTTCTGCAATCCTGAAAATTCTCAATGTATTTGTAATGTCTTCATTATGGGAGGGATTAAGCCGCTCCCTGACGGAGGCAATGTACATAGGATGTCCTGTAGTTGCGACAGCGGTCGGCGGAACCCCGGAATTAGTCATCGATGGAGTGACGGGGATTTTAGTAAAGCCAAATGATGTTCAGGGAATTGCTCATGGAATTATTGATCTTCTAAACGGTGAAAAAAAGGTAAATAAAATGTGTATGGCGGCCAGGAAAAAAGTTGTTGATAATTTTAGTTCCGAAAAAATGTTTGAGCACTTTGACCAACTATATCAAACAAGATTGAGATCTTTGAAATCGCTTAGTAAGATTGATTGAATGAATGATAAGTTTGAGTTTTTCCGGTTTGAAATCGAAAAAAATATCACTAAATTCTTTTATACTATTATAGCTAAAAACTTTGTTATTTCCGACGCGGCGGATCGCCGGGGCGATTAGCATAGTTTTGTTAAGAAGCAGATATCGATCATTGGCTTTAGATAAATGACCCACCCCGTCTCGCTACGCTCGACACCCCTCCCTATCCGGCCTGCCCGGCGCAGACGTGGCGAAACCGGATAGGGAGGGGCCGGGGGAGGGTCAGAATTCTTTTTTTTTTACAGCATCGCTGCGGTATGAATAGATCAGGTTAGACAAGGACCTAAGGTGAAAACAGAGATATTCATTCGGTTTATACTAATTATTAATAGTTTTGGATATTATGGAAGAGAGAAATGATTTGGTGAAATTACAAAATATAATTTACAGGCTATGCTTGATTAGTGTGGGTTTGCTGCTGTTGAGCTGTTCCGGTGGATCCGGTTCTCAGGAAAACAAAATGAGTGCGGTTATGCCTGCGGTGGAAGCAGTACAGGCGCGGCATGGAACATTGCCGTTGGTCCAGCGATTGAGTGGATTAGTTAGAGCAAAAAATCAGATCAATATATACCCTGAAATCGATGCCGTGATTGTCAAAGTATTTCAGAAAAACGGCGATGTGGTCAAACAGGGAGAACCACTGGTTCAGCTGCGTGATAAGGAGTTTCGGGAGCGGTTAAAACAAGCCCATTCCGGTTATCAAATTGCATTGGCCCAGTTAAAACAGGCAGAAGCCCAGTTAAAAGAGATCCAGGCTGATTTGAAGAGAACCCGGATACTGGCTGATCAGGGAATGACCAGCGCGACAGATCTGGAAACTTTTCAGATGCGAGCCAGCTCTGCTGAAGCCACGGTGGATCTCTCCAGGGCCCGGGTTGAGCAGGCTGAGGCTACCGTAGAGGAACGCAGAGAATCATTATCCCAGACCATTATCCGGGCCCCGGTAGCGGGTAGTGTGGGAAACCGTAATGCGGAAGTAGGCATGCTGGTAACCGGCAGCACCCGATTATTTACTCTGGGACAATTGGATAATATGCAAGTAGAGGTTATCTTGACAGATCGAATGCTTTCGTATATTGAAGAAGGCCAAAGAACGGAAATCTATGCCCAGAATATGCTAGCTGGTCCGATGACGGCCTTTGTATCACGAATCTCCCCGTTTTTAAATCCGGTGACACACAGTACGGAAGCCGAAATCGATCTGGCGAATCCTGATGGTTTATTAAAATCCGGCATGTTTATTACCGTGGACATTTATTATGGTGAAAGCGAAGAGGCCACTTTGGTTCCATTAAGCGCCCTGTATGAAAATCCGGCAAGCGGTGTAACAGGAGTATATATCAGTCAGGCCACACTGGACCGTGAGCCGGTCGGTCAGATCAAAGGCGATGGTTCAGCACCTCTTACAGATCCAATACCATTTAAATTTGTACCGGTAGACATTATTGCCAAAGGACGTATGGAAGCCGGTGTTCGCGGCGTGAATCCAGAGGACTGGATTATTACCCTGGGGCAGAATCTTTTAGGTGGCCAGCCGGGCGAAGCCCGGGTTCGCCCCGTGAAGTGGGAATGGGTGGAAAAACTTCAGCATCTGCAACGTGAAGATCTTATGGAAGAAATAGTAAAAAAACATCAAGCGTTATATATTGATACGGTATCAACCAGATAATGAAATAGAATGGTATAAAAGTAATGACTATTACCGAAATATCTGTTAGACGCCCCATTGCTACCACCATGGTGTTTTTGATCATCATCATTTTAGGCATCCTGGGATTTCATTTTCTTCCTGTCGATTTACTTCCAAAAATTGAATATCCGATGCTGTCTATCCGGACAAATTATCCTAATGTCGGACCGGAAGAGATCGAAACAATTATTACGGATCGCATTGAGAATGCGGTCGCAAGTGTGCCGAATGTCGAAGAATTGCGGTCGCGGTCTGAGGAGGGGCAAAGTTGGGTCACTCTGGAATTTTCCCAGGGAACAAATGTTGATGAGGCTGCCAATGATGTACGGGCAGCTTTGGACCGGATTCGGGATGATTTTCCACCGGAAGTGGAATCGCCCCGTCTGTGGAAGTTTGACCCGGATAACTACCCGGTAGTTATTTTGGGAGCTAAATCCCCGCGTGGCATGGAGGAACTCACCCGAATTCTGGAAAGGGAAATTTCACAGGAGTTTGAACAGATTCCCGGCGCCGGATCAGTGAATATCTATGGTGGCATATACCGGGAAATCCAGGTGCAACTCAAACGGGATCGGTTGGCTTCCAGCCGGCTTTCCGCTGCTGATGTACAGCAGGCGTTGATTCGTGAGAATGTTACCCTCCCGGGTGGTGATATGCGCGATGGTACCAGTGACATGTATGTTCGCACACAAGGAGAATATCAGTCTCTTGAAGAAATTACCCATACCATAATCACCATGGTGGATGGTAAACCAATTCGGGTTGGCGATGTGGCTACTGTTGTGGACGGGTATACGGATGTCCATCGACTGGTGCAGATTGATGGGCTACCGATGGTACGGATGGGAATCCGTAAACAATCCGGCGCCAATACGGTTGCGGTCGCACAGGAAGCCCGGGCGGTTATGGAGAAAATTAATCGCGAACGGGACGATCTGGAATTGTTGATGGTACTTGATCAGAGTGATTTTATTAAAAATTCCATTAACAATGTGCAGAATTCTGCGCTGTGGGGTGGATTGCTGGCCGTGCTTATTTTGTATATTTTTCTACGAAATGGTTCAACGACTTTTATTATTGCCCTATCGATCCCAATTTCTATCATCGCTGCCTTTGCCCTGCTTTACTTTAACGATCTGACATTGAACCAGATGAGTTTCGGAGGATTGGCTCTGGGAATCGGTTTAATTGTCGATAATGCGATTGTTGTTCTGGAAAACATTGTCAGACTTCGTGAGAATGGACATGATCTGGAGGATAGTGCCTTAACCGGAACCCGACAGGTAACCGGTGCCATCGTCGCCTCAACCTTGACAACATTGGTGATCTTTCTGCCGGTGGTCTTTATGGAGACAATTTCCGGAATGCTCTTCAAAGAACTGGCCCTTGTTGTTGTATTTGCACTCCTGTGTTCACTGCTGGTTGCGCTCAGCCTTGTTCCGATGCTTGGCAGCCGTTTTCTTACAATCAGGACAGGCAGGCAAAGTAGTAATGATTTCAGATCCCGGACCGGCCATTGGTTTCAGTGGCTGGAAAATGCCTATTCCCATTGGCTGGAAGCGGCCATCCGGCATCGAAAAATGGTATTTGCAGCGACCGGATTACTGTTGATTATTACTATACTGCTCTGGCCGTTGATTCCGGTAGAACTGGCCCCGCAAACGGATGCCGATGAGATTGATGTGAATCTTGAGATGGCCCAGGGAACAAATATTGCTGTGGTCAACGAATATTTAAAAGAATTGGAAAAAATCGTGCGGTCAACCACTCCGGCAGACCAGGTCCGACACATTACTATTGAAATCCGTGGGGGAGATTCGGAAGTGGAACTGTCTTTACGTGGGGCAAATGAACGTACCATGAACAGTTTCGTTCTTGCCGATCAAATTCGCCGTAATGTTGAAGGAAAGATTCCCGGCGCCGAAATTAGTGTCGAGGCACAATCCGGTTTATGGATTTTAAGACGTTTATTCGGATCCGGTGGTGCGCAGGCGGTACAAGTGGAATTACGTGGATACGATCTAACGATTGCCAATCAACTGGCGCAGAACATTAAGAATATTATCGGACGTGTGCCGGCAATCGCCGATGTGCGCATCAGCCGCCGGGAAGGACGTCCTGAACAAAACCTGATCATTGATCGTGAAAAAATCGCTGAGCTGGGATTATCTGTCCGCCAAGTTGCAGAGATTATTCAGACAAACGTCGGTGGGAGTCAGGCCGGGGTCTTCCGTGAAAAGGGCGAGGAATTCCCAATTGTCGTGCGCCTCCAACCGGATGACCGCTTGAATACCCTGGATCTTGGTAATGTTTCAATAAGGACCAATACCGGTCGGATTTTACCTGTCTCAGCTATCGTACGGACTGATCAACGACGCAGTCCGACTGAAATTGAACGCATCGATGGACAGCGGGTGACTTATATTACAGCCAATCTTGAGAGTGGTGCGGCCCTGGGGGATGTTGTAGAAGAAGTCCGTAAAGAATTAAGTGATTTTGCAATGCCAAAAGGTTTTACTTTGGTCTTTGGTGGCGAATATGAAGAACAAAAGAAAGCAGAGAATGATTTCTTTTTATCCATGCTCATGGCTGTCATCCTTATATATATGGTGATGGCAGCACAGTTCGAACGTTTCCTGGACCCGCTTATCGTTATGGTCTCTGTTCCTCTGGTGATTATCGGCGTAGTCCCCACCCTTTTACTGACCGGTACTACACTTAATATACAAAGCCTGATGGGAATAGTCATGCTGATAGGGATCGTGGTTAACAATGCCATTGTTCTGGTGGATTATATTAACTTAATGCGCCGGGAGCAGAACCTGGGCATTACCGAGGCAGTGCTCCAATCCGGCCGACGGCGGCTGCGTCCTATACTGATGACAACCTTTACCACTGTGCTGGGTATGTTACCACTCTCTTTTGGCACCGGTGCAGGCGGTGAAATCCAAGCAGCCCTGGCCCGGGCAGTGATAGGGGGACTGACTGTCTCCACGCTGATCACACTTGTTCTCATACCTGCGGCCTACATCAGCATTCATGACTTAATAAAAAAGACTAAAATTTAATATTTGTGGTTTTGTGTCTCCGCGAGGGATGAATTATCCAGGCTAAATCATCGCGCAACCCAATGCTGCAAACAAAGATATTCATCAGTTTGATCCAATTGTAAAAATCTCTCGCCCGTCTGCGCCGGGCAAGCAGGCTCCCGTCTAAGGCCGGATCAAGAGATTGACTGACACGGATTGACACTGATTTCATTTAAAAATCATTATTATTTTAGTTTTTATCTGTGTAATCCGTGTTATCCGTGGATAAAAATTTTTACTAAAATAACAAATTTCTCCGCTATGATAACATAAGAAGGTGATTGCGAATTATGATGAATAAAACAATAACACGACGAGATTTCATACGTGATGCCGCATTAGGAACCGGTGGACTTGCTTTATTTTTCTCCGCTTGTATGCAGAATCCCAAACATGAAAGGCCAAATATTGTACTGATCATCGGTGATGATATATCCAGTGATGATTTCGGATGTTACGGTCATCCTAACATCAGGACACCTTATATTGATAAACTGGCAGCCAACGGACTCCGATTTACGAATGCTTATCTGACGACCAGCCAATGCAGCCCTACACGATCCAGCGTCATTACCGGCCGTTATCCGCATAATACAGGTTCTCCCGAACTACACATGGAATTACCCCAGGGCCAGCCGCTCTTCCCTGCAGAATTGAAAAGTGCCGGCTACTATTGTGTGCAGGCTGGAAAATGGCACCTGGGTGAATATGCCAAGGAAGCTTTCCACCAGGTTTATGAGATGGAGGACGCAGGACCTGGCGGTGAGGCACGCTGGCTTCAATGCCTACAGGAGCGACCAAAGGAAAAGCCGTTTTTCATGTGGTTCGCATCGACTGATGCCCACCTTCCCTGGCGACCGGAAGAAGGGTTACCCGCACACCAACCGGAAGATGCGATTATACCCCCCTACTTGATGGATACACCCAAGACACGTCAAAATTTGGCGAATTACTATGATGAAATTCAACGTTTGGATCACTATGTCGGACAGGTGATGGATGAACTCAGGCAGCAGGGTGAATTAGAGAACACCTGCATCATTTTCATGGCTGATAATGGCCGGCCGTTTCCCCGCTGTAAGACAAGACTCTACGATAGCGGAATTAAGACCCCGCTCATCGTGCATTGGCCCGATGGATTAAAATATGCCGGTGATATCAGTCAATCACTGACCAGTGTTGTTGACCTCGCCCCTACCATCCTGGAATTGGCTGGTTTAAAGCCAACAGAGCGTATTCAAGGAAGGAGTTTGATCCCGGTACTCGATAACCGGGAAACACAAATCCGTGCATATGCCTTTGCGGAACATAACTGGCATGTCCAGATTGCCCATGAACGAATGGTACGCTGGAAAGATTTTGTTTATATTCGCAATGCCCACCCACAGCTGCCTCAGGTTTGTACCATTGAGGAGCAATGTCCCTCCCAAGAATTGCGGGCGCTCTTCAATAGCGGTAATGCAAGTCCTGCCCAGGCGGATCCATTTATTACACCCCGGCCGGCGGAGGAGCTATACCTGTTACCAAATGATCCACATCAGATAAAAAACCTGGTCAACAATGCTGAATATCATGATAAACTTGAACATCTGCGTAAAATCTTGGATGAATGGCAACGCCGCACCGGCGATACGGTGCCGCCTTTGGACCAGGCCACACCTGACCGTCATAACCGTGCAACAGGTGAAAGATACTACCAGGGAAGCCGGCCACCCACCGGTATCCTTCCCGGTCAGACAAAAGGGGCCATGAATAACAACGACCCCGGACCAATTTGACCGGATATTATATGTTCGTAAAATAGTTATCGAAAAAATGTATTATATCAGAACATGAGTGTCCTATTTAATATATAAAAGTAATACTAGATATCGGAATATCAACTGAGTTTGATATATCCCAATCTTTGGACTTAATTTAAAGAACTCACCTTCAGGCAAATGAACGTCTTTCTCGTCATCCGAAGCAGAATCGAATGAATGAGAAAATTAGAC
>CAZBBC010000159.1:0-9955 GCA_964489835.1 uncultured Calditrichota bacterium | reverse complement strand
CCTGAAGGGTGAGCCCTAGGTTCTCTGTGGTTATTTTTGACATTACCTATATGATGTTAGGGACAAATATATTGCTATTTTAGTAAGCTGCTTAATGATTCACAAGGATATCAACAGAGGAAAATAAAAAGATCATCATAACAATATTAAATGAGCGGCCGGTTGGTGGTTGACTTTTGAAGCGGAGAGGATTATTTTTCGGAAATTTTTATATCAATTTTTCTTACCATGAATTTGGATCAACAGACAAGTCTTAGCCTGGAAAATAAACTCTGGAATGCAGGCATCGTTCATATTTGTGGGATTGATGAAGTGGGGAGGGGTTCGATTGCCGGGCCGGTAATGGCTTGTGCTGTTATTTTTAATCAGGGATTTTTCCATCCGGAAGTGACTGATTCAAAATTAATTACCTCGAATAAAAGAAGAGAATTGAAAGAAATTCTCTGTAAGGAGGCTATAGATTGGCGCGTTGGTCTTGCCACGGTGGAGGAGATTGATTTCTTTAATATCAGACAAGCAACATTTTTAGCCATGCGCAGGGCCATCGGTACCCTTACGATTAAACCTGATTATGCTTTGATCGATGGCGAAGGTATCGATAATGGCGTCTGTATTTCAGAGGGAATTATTAAAGGTGACCGAAGATCATTCACCATGGCTGCAGCCTCAATTATTGCCAAAGTCATTCGTGATGACTATATGAAAAAAATCAATGAATCGTATCCGGTATACCAGCTGGGTAAAAACAAAGGATACGGAACAAAGGAACATATACAAGCACTCATCAGCGAAGGGGTCTGTGAACATCACCGCCGGACATTTTTACGAAAAATTAATTTCTCTAATTCATAGCGCAGCATCCCGATATATCGGGACAAACAAAGAAAAAAATAGTCCACGGATTATCCGGCGTAGCCGGACACAAATTAAAACTAAAATAATAATAATTTCTAAATTTAATCAGTGTCAATCCATGAAATCCGTGGATAAAAGTTTTTAAAATTTTTGCTATAATAACATAATAACAGGTATTAAATGATCTTATGATCTGCCTGGTAAATCGATAGACTTATAAAAAAGAGAGTAGTGTTATGATCATCGTATTAAAAGACAGAATAACAGACAGTGAAGTTAAAACTATAAAGACCTATATTGCAAAAACAGGGGCGCGAATCCATGAGTCTGAGGGAAAAGAGAAAAAGATACTGGGAATTATCGGAGATTTACGCGATCTTGACCAAATGGCTCTGGAAGCTTTTCCTGGTGTCGCAAAAGTTATCCGGATTTTAGAACCATATAAATTAGCCTCACGCAATTTTCATCCGAAAAGTACTATCGTTACGGTGAAAAATGTGCGATTTGGTGACCTGGAACCGGTCATCATTGCCGGGCCCTGTTCTGTTGAAACAGAAGAACAAATTTGGGATATTGCGCGCACAATGTCTAAAAAAGGGGTACATGTCTTGCGCGGAGGTGTTTTTAAGCCGAGGTCAAGTCCCTACGCATTTCAGGGTATAGGAAAAATTGGTGCCGAATGGTTACAGGAAGCAGGTAAAAGTAATAATCTGCCGGTTGTTTCAGAGGTGATGGAAATCAGTGATATCGATCTTCTCTATGATTATATTGATATTTTCCAGGTTGGTGCCCGAAATATGCAGCATTTTAAACTGTTAAAAGCACTAGGCAAAACGGACAAACCAATATTCCTTAAACGAGGAATTTCTGCAACTCTGAGCGAGTTTCTAATGAGCGCTGAATATATACTATCGGAAGGTAATGATCAGATAATTTTATGCGAACGGGGCATCAGAACATTTGTCGAATTCTCACGAAATACCTTTGATTTAAATATTGTACCGATGATAAAAAATGTATCTCATTTACCGATTGTCATAGATCCCAGCCATGCGACCGGACGGACCGATTTGATTATTCCTGTCTCTTTGGGAGGTTTAGTAGCTGGAGCAGATGGATTAATGGTCGAAGTACACCCGCGGCCGTATGAAGCTTATTCTGATGGCAATCAATCATTGAATTATGATCAGATGAATGAGTTACTTGATGATTGGGCAGCTATACGTGAATCTGTCATTGGATTAAGAAAGAAGAAACAAAAGGATATTGAACAGAATGTATCGAATTATTCCGGATAGTGCGACGGATTGTCAGATTGATCTGCCTTCATCGAAAAGCATCACCCATCGATTATTTATCCTTGCTGCTTTAAATAAAGGATGTACAAAAATATCAAATGCTTTGATGTCCGAAGACACAAAAATAACCCAGGCGGCCTTGGAGACAATGGGAGCTGTTTTTACCAAATCTAAAGATTCGATCATCGTCTTAAAGTCCATCGGCCAAACGCAGGGAGATGAAATTTATCTTGGGAATTCAGGTTCATCGGCCCGTTTTTTAATTCCATTAGGGGCATTTTTAGATAAATCGGTTCGTTTTTATGGATCTGAACGGCTTCATCTGCGTCCTTTTTCGGAATTACTCAGTGCTATAACTGTTCTAGGTCATAACCTAAAATCAACGGATAATTCTCTCCCGTTAGAGACCCATCCCGGTCACTCCACCGGCGGTATCATTGAATTCACCTCTTTACCTTCTTCACAGGTAGTCTCAGCATTAATGATGGCTGCCCTGAAAATGAAAAAGAATTTATTGATTCGCATTCCCACTGGGATGCCCTCATTACCGTATATTAAAATGACAGCCGATCTCATGAAACGTCTGAAATTAAAGGTTGATTTTTCCGGAAATCAGATCCGGGTCGAAGCACAACAGCCAAACCTGGACTGGACCGTCTCGGTGGAAAAAGATTTTTCTGCGTCATCATACTGGATTCTTTTTGCTCTCATCAATGGTGTGAAAGTTACCCTGCGAAATATGAGTCTCCCCTCCTTACAGGGGGATGAAGAAATTCTGAATATTGCCCAAATGGTCGGTGCTGATGTCATGCTCTATACAGATAGAGTTGAAATATATGGCAGGATCAAAAGAGCATTCGATGTTAGTTGTGAGGACACGCCCGATCTGGTTCCGGCATTGAGTGTTTTATCCCTATTCACCGGATCGGTCTGTAAATTACGTAACGTAAAATTGTTGGAGTATAAAGAAAGTAATAGAATTCAGGCGATTCAGGAAAATCTCACCGCTATTGGGGGCAGAAGTGAATATAAAGACGGGGATTTAACCATTATACCGCAAAAGCATTATCGGGGAGAAGTTATTAAATCTTTTAACGATCACCGAATCGCCATGAGTTTTGCCGTTGCCGGTACCAGAATCCCTGGAATCGTTATTGATGATCCGGGGTGTGTCGATAAATCATATCCTGGATTCTGGAAGGATTTTGCCTTTTGGGAAAAAATTGTTTAAAAACGATTGGAATAATCCATATGGCCATTGAGGAAATTGAAAAACTGAGAGAAAAAATAGATTCGTTAGATGATCAACTATTACAATTATTAAAGAAGCGTCTGTCAATATCCGAACAAATCGGTGAAGTAAAAAGCGTCAATCAGATAAATATTTTTGATTCACAACGGGAAGAGATGCTTTTTTCATCATTGGAAAAAAAATGTGAAGATCTGAATATGGATAAAAAATTTATTCTTAATTTATGGCGACTAATTATTGACCAATCTCACCTATTACAGAAAAAGACCAGTTAACGATGCAAAAATCTGATTCAATCGAATTCTCCATAATCGGTGCCGGCCGCTTTGGATATTTTTGGGGTAAACATCTGAATAAATATTATCCCACCAGTTTCTTTGATAATGATGAAGCGAGAGTAAAAAGCAGGAAATATCTGAAATGGGATTCACTGGAAAATTGTTTGAAGAAAAAATATATATTTTTGACCATCCCCATCGGCAAGTTTGAGGAATTTCTTAAAAACAACAGTCATAAGATCCAACCCGGAAGTATTGTGGTCGATTGTGCGTCAGTCAAGGTCGCTGTGCTGGATTGGTTTGCTAAATATTTACCGGAAGATGTTTTTTATATCGCCTCGCATCCGCTGTTTGGGCCAGACTCGGCAGGGAATAAAATGCGTGATCACATATTGATGCTCATGCCCGGCCGGGTCCCCTATCAGGATTATCGGTTTCTGGTAAAATTATTTACTCATAATCTCGGATTATTTGTGTATCATTTAACGGCAGAAGAGCATGATGATTTGATGGCCTACAATCTCAATATGGTTCATCATCTGGGGCGTGCCCTTCATGATCTCGGAATATCAAAACTTCCATTGATGATGTCCGGATTACAAAAATTGAATGAAATTGTTTCTGTGGTTATGAATGATACCCAGGAATTGTTTTTAGACTTTTATAAATATAATCCCCATGCAGAAGAAATTTATCAGCAATGGCTCCGGTCATTGAATAAAATCAATACCCTGGTGAAAAAAAAAACAAATGACAAATTCCAAATTCCAAATAATAATCAATTTTCAAAGGACCAATGACCGAAATTTAATTTACCGAATTTTTTGAATTGTGATTTGGAAATTATTTGTTATTTGTGATTTGTTATTTGATATTTACTTGTAGCCCTTTGATATAAAATAAGGAATATTTATTTGAACACACACCTGTTTCTGACCGGATTTATGGGTAGTGGTAAAAGCACCATCGGGAAAAAATTAGCGCAACAACTGGGTTGGCGTTTTATCGATACCGATGAGCGGATAGAATCAACAGTGAAAATGGAAATCGGAGAGATCTTTAAATTTAAAGGTGAAAGCCGGTTCAGAGAATATGAAGCAACAATCATCGATGAAATTATTACCAGGGATGAATCTTTTGTGATCTCGCTGGGTGGGGGTACGCTTCTTTCAAACGCGATCTTAAGAAGGGTACTGGCGGCAGGTTTATTGATTTATATACAAAGTGAACCGGCTGAAATTTGGAAACGAATAAAACATTCTACCCGCCGTCCCTTGCTCCGGCACGAGGGGGAAGAGTGGTCCCGGGATAAATATCTCCATCGAATGAAAGAATTGATGAAAGAGAGGCAAAAGGGATACAATACCGCTCAGTTGACCATCGCCCGGGACGGAAAAGAAGTCAATGAAATTGTGGAAGAAATTCTTATAAAATTAAATAAAATAAAAAGTGTTGGGTAATTCGGAATCTATGGACCAAAAAACATACACAATAAATATCAATCTAAAAGACAGGACATACAAGGTTTATGTAGGCGACGGCAATGCCAATGACCTGGTTAAGCATTTGAATGCTCTGAATGTAAACCAGCAGATTGCCATTATTTCCACACCTCCGGTATCATCTTTATACCTGGATAAAATTTTAAGAATTTTTAATTCTGACTGGTATGTCAATCATTATGATATACCGGATGGTGAGGCCAGTAAATCGTCTGAGTGCGTATCAAAGATCTATACCTGGTTAATCAACCAACAGTATGAACGGAACGCCACTATCGTAACACTGGGTGGTGGTGTCGTGGGAGACCTGGCCGGATTTGTTGCCGCCACCTATATGCGGGGTGTAAATCTGGTCCATGTACCGACCTCTTTATTGGCCCAGGTTGACAGCAGTATTGGCGGGAAAGTCGGTATCAATCATTCGCTGGGTAAAAATCTGATTGGATCTTTTTATCAACCGCGGTTGGTGGTCGCTGATATATCATTTTTACAAACATTACCTCCCGAAGAATATGTATGTGGTTTAGGCGAAGTGATAAAATATGGAATTCTCAGTCAGGGAGATTTGTTTGAGAAGTTGGAAGAGGGTCTCCAGGGGATCTGGGAAAAAGACCCTTTACTGCTGACTGATATTGTTCAGTCCTGTGTTCGGATTAAGGCAAAGATCGTGGAAAAGGATGAAATGGAACAGGGTATACGGGCTTATTTAAATCTGGGACATACGTTTGCCCATGCTTTGGAGACATTTTATCGATATGAAGGATTGAAACATGGGCAGGCAGTAATACTGGGAATTAGATGTGCACTGGCTGTCTCAAGATCATTAAAATTAATCAACAAGGAAGAATCATCACATCTTGAACGGTTAATTGACCGGATACCTGCCCACATTCCGAAAAGTAAAGATCTTGACCGGGAACAATTATTATCGATAATGAAAAGAGATAAAAAAACCCGTGATGGGAATATTAATCTGGTTTTACCACAGGGGGCAGGATCGGTAATTCTGAAACCGGTTACCAATGAAAAAATTATTCTAGATAGTTTCTCCGTGTTGGGATGACTATCAGTAAATCAATGAAATGAAGATAACATTTTTAGGCACCGGGACCTCCCAGGGAGTGCCGATTCTAAATTGTTCCTGTTCGGTCTGTACATCAACGGATCAAAGGAATAAACGATTACGTACATCGATCTCTGTGCAGACCGATCAAACGTCGTTAATTGTTGATACCACCCCGGATTTACGTCAACAATTATTAAGGAATCCGCTGCCCAGATTAGATGCTGTTCTGTATACGCATGCACATGCGGATCATATTTACGGTATTGATGATTTACGTCGATTTAGCCAAATACAGAAAGAGCGCCTTCCGGTGTATGCCGAAGAACCAACACTGACACGATTAACTAATATGTTCGGCTATGCTTTTGGAAGAGGTGGATTGAATCCGGGTCTTCCGAATCTGGAGGCAATAAAAATTAACGGACCATTTAGCATCAACGAAGTGGAAATTAAACCGATCAAGCTTGAACATGGTGATCAGCAAATATTAGGGTTTCGGGTTGGAAATATGGCCTATTGTACGGATGTCAGTAAAATTCCCGTAGAAAGTTATCATTTACTCCTGGATTTGGATGTCCTGATACTGGATGCGTTGAGAGAAACTGTCCATCCCACCCACTTTTCTGTTGGTGAAGCGGTAAAAGAAGCTAATAAAATTCAGGCAAAGAGGACTTATTTTGTACATATGAGCCATAAAATTGATCATGAATCCCAGAGTCACTTATTACCGCCGAGCATTGAATTCGCCTATGACGGATTGGTGGTTGATATATAATCGCACATATAATAGCATAAACCACAGCACACGGAGTTAATTATTTAAATTTATTGTATATATAGATCAGATATTTATATTTTATAGATTTTGTGTTGTAAAATTGTGCAGTTTATTTCTTGCATTTGACTCGGAATTGGGAACTGGGAACTGGGAATAAATTAGTTCCCAGTTCCTAATGCCGAGTTCCAAATTATATTTTTAAATGAGGGAGGTAAATGTGGATCTCTTGATAATTAATGGACCAAACTTAAACCTTTTAGGATACAGGGATGATAAGATTTACGGCAAAGAGTCACTGGAGGATATCAATACTTTTATAAAAAAACAGTATCCGGATGATAAAATAGAATTTTTTCAAAGCAATCATGAAGGAGAGATTATAGACAAGATCCAGACGGTTAGAGAGATTTTTCAGGGAATGATTATAAATCCGGGTGCCTTGGCTCATTATTCCTATGCCATCCGTGATGCGATTGAGGTGTCCACGATCCCGGTCATTGAAGTGCATATCAGTAACATTTATAAAAGAGAAAAATTCAGACAACAGTCAGTTACAGCACCAGTATGTTCAGGGATTATTTCCGGTCTCGGGAAATACAGTTATGTGCTTGCTATTGAGGCACTTAAAAACAAATGAGCCTTTTGAAAGGTGATGTCATCAGATGTCAATTCTCAATCAGGTTAAAAACCTGACCAGACACTCAGCCGTTTATACAGTCGCAACATTTATCCAACGCCTGCAAGGGTTAATCCTCCTTCCTGTTTTAACCGATCCTTCTTTTCTTGCTACTAAGGGTGAATTTGCTGATTATAATCTGATCTTTACCTTCATTGCCTTCATGAACGTGATTTATCTCTATGGGATGGATGTCGCCTTTTTGCATTATTTCTTCCTCGGAGAACATCCGCGGCAAACCATCTATCGTTCTGCCTTTCAATTTCTGTCAATATCTGGTATCGTTTTGTCCCTGTTGATCATGGTTTTTTCAGAACCAATTGCCTGGTTGGTTTTTTATGAACCGGGATATGGATTTTTTGTACGTATCGCTGCCGGGATACTTTTTTTTGATACGTTATGTAATATGCCCTATCTGATATTACGTGCCGATGAGCGGTCGATTCTTTATACCACGGTTCGAATGGGTCGTTTTCTGCTTGAGCTCGTTCTCAATATATTTTTTATCGTATTTCTTAAAATGGGTGTAAAAGGAATTTTATTTGCTAACCTGACCGCGGCTGTTGTTAATTTGATCGTATTAATTCCTTTTCAATTAAAATACCTTCGTGGTAAGTATTCCTGGCCAGCGGTTAAAGGTCTTTTACGCTTTGGACTCCCGATCATACCGAATGGAATGGCCTATTTGATGGTCGAAATCAGTGATCGCTATCTGATGCCCAGATTGTTAAATAAAGAGATAATGGCTGAATATGCGGCCAGTTATAAACTCGGAACGATTATGCTCATGCTGGTCATCGCTTTTCGTACAGCCTGGCAACCCTTTTTTTTAAAAATTGCCCATGAGGAAAGTGCCAAGGATATTTACAGCCGGGTAATGACCTATTATGTATTTGTTTCCGGTTTTGTGGTACTTAGTGTAACCATGCTTATCGAGTACATGGTTAAATTCCCATTACCACTGGGTATGACTTTATTGGGTGAGACTTACTGGGGCGGTGTGAAGATCATACCGATTATTCTGATTTCTTATATGTTTTTTGGTGTCTATGTGAATTTAACCGTTGGAATATTTATCGAAAAAAAGAGTGAGTGGATGGTAATTTTTACCGGTTTGGCGGCGATATTTAATATCAGCAGTAATTTCTACCTGATGCCGGCCTATGGTATGATGGGTGCCGCCTATGCTACAATCCTGGCTTACTTTATTATGATGGTATCGATTTATATCGCTAATCAGAAGCTGTATACCATTAAGTATGAGTATGGCCGTATTTTTTGGATTGTTGGCTACCTCATGGTCGCCGTGATACTGTATTATAGTATCGAATTAAATATCACCCTACGTCTTCTGTTAATTATTGGTATGCCTTTGTTGATCCCGATACTCGGTCTTTTTAAAGAAGATGAGAAATTGATATTAAAACGATTGATATCCGGTAATATATAAGTTGAATAATATCCTTGAATTATAACCACGAAGATCTCGAAGAACACGAAGATAAAAAATATTTCATAAATACTTTATGTCCTCTGTGTTGCTTCGTGTGCTCTGTGGTTAATCAATTTTGATATATGACAGAATTACGAAAATATCGCTTCATCCGAATACTTTTATTCCCATTATCTATTCTCTATGGTTGGATGACTGACCTCCGGAATTATCTGTTCAATCGTCATTTTTTAAAAGTTTATCACTATCCCGTACCGGTTATAAGCGTTGGCAATATTACCAGTGGGGGAACCGGTAAAACACCGTTTACGATGTTGTTGATTGAACTCTTGAATAGTCATTTCGAAAATATAGTAGTCGTCAGCCGCGGGTATGGCAGAAAATCCAGGGGTTTGAAGGTGGTATCTGATGGCAAAGGAAAAGTACTTCCGGTTGAGGCCGGTGGAGATGAACCGGTAATGATCGCCAGGAAATATTCGCAGGTACCGGTTATCGTATCGGCAAAAAGGAGTGAAGGAATATTAAAAGCCATTGAATTATTTGATGCCGGTCTTGTTCTTCTGGATGATGCTTTTCAGCATCGCCGGGTGGCACGGGATTGTGATATTGTTCTGATCAATGGACAGCAACCGTTGGAAAGTGAGCGGATGCTACCACTGGGTAATTTACGGGAGAAACTTTACAACCTGACAAGATCTGATATGCTGGTGATTACCCATAGGGATAAAAAAGCCAATCATCCGGATTTATCTTTTTTGCAGCAATTGGCAGCGGATCGAATGTATGACTGCAAATTT
>CAZBBC010000158.1:0-9959 GCA_964489835.1 uncultured Calditrichota bacterium | reverse complement strand
TGATATTGTCGTTAAGGAGCATAAAGGGGAGTTGATGTTTGAAACGGAAGATGGTAAGTTTACTGAATTTATTATCAAAGTACCAGAGTCCGCTGAAAACTAATAGGACAATACTATCACATAAGAAAATCCTTTTAGGATGACAAGCCAAAATATTTATTCTTCGTGTACTTAGTGTGCTTCGTGGTTAATGAACAGATCAGACTAATAACAAATATATTTAAAAGAAATAGGAAAATGAATATATGCCTCACAAAATCCTGGTAGTCGATGATGAACCTGATTTCGAATATCTCATTCGCCAGAAATTTCGCAAAAAGATCCGTGAAAATGAATATGAGTTTTTTACTGCCCTGAATGGTCAGGAGGCGCTTAATTTATTGAACAATAATCATGAAATTGATCTGATTTTGACCGACATAAATATGCCGCAGATGGATGGATTGACATTACTTAAAAATATTCAGGCCTTAAATAATCCTCTTCTAAAGTCGATAGTTGTTTCAGCCTATGGAGATATGGAAAATATTCGTACGGCGATGAACCGGGGGGCCTTCGATTTTATTACAAAACCGATAAATTTTGAAGATTTGGAAATTACCATTAATAAAACCCTTGATGAAGTTGCCAATTTGAAAAGTGCCTTGAAAGTCCGGGATAATTTTGTGGCGCTGCAACAGGAGCTATCGGTTGCCCGAAATATTCAGATCTCAATGTTACCTCAGAATTTTCCGCCATTTCCTGACAATAAAAAATTTGAACTGGATGCCCATATAGACACAGCTGATGAAGTTGGCGGCGATTTTTATGATTTTTTCATGATTGATGATCAGCGATTGGGATTTGTAATCGGTGATGTGTCCGGTAAGGGCGTTCCGGCAGCTATATTCATGGCTGTAAGTAAAACAGCGATAAAAACAACCGCCATGAGGAAATTAGCTGCTGATGAGTGTTTAAACGTCGTTAATAATGCTCTTGCCCGGGAGAGTGTATCGGAAATGTTTGTCACATCCATTTATGGTATTTTGGATTGTAATACAGGAGAAGTAGAACTATGCAATGCCGGCCACAACTTTCCATATCTTTTGAATAATGGTGTTGTCAAAAAACTTACAGTGAGTGGTGGTATACCTCTCGGCTATCTGGAGAATTTTAATTACGAGAAATACAATATAAAACTTCAGCCGGGTGAAATTCTCTTCTTTTACACGGATGGTGTTCCGGAGGCCATGGATAGAAGCGAAAATGAATTTTCCGGATCACGACTGGAACAATCGTTAACAAGTTCCGGCACAAAGTCACTCAGGAATCTCATACAGGGTGTCATTGGAGATGTGAAAACATTTATCGGAGGTATTCCACAGTCCGATGATATTACCCTGTTAGCACTGAAATATTTATAGCCGGTTTAATCGCTCACCCTAAAATACTTTTTCGGCTTCTGTTTGAAATATTCTTAATTCTCTGCTCAGATCCTTTGCCATGTGAAGGAGAAATGGATTAGTCGTACGATGCATTTAATCTTTTGTTTTAATTAAATAACTCATCCCCCAGCCTATGCCAGTGGGCGCATCTTCGACCTTCTCTTTCCAAGAGAGGGTCGAAGGATACCTTCTTTATATTCTTTGTGTTTCATTTTTAATAGTATATTAAAGGTTGGCGTCTGTGTGGCCAGCTCCGTAAAACGGTCATAACGTCAATGATTGTATGAGATTGCTTCGTCCCGCCGGTCGGCGGGCAGGCTACTTATTCTTCGTGACTCGCAATGACGGTGTCATTGTCGTCATTGCGAGCGTAAGTGAAGCAATCTATTCAATTTTTACAGAGCTATGGCCATCATCAACTATTTAAGTCACATCCAGGCAGGATAATGTCCAATATTGGTTAAATACACCGTAAAATAAAATAATGAAAAAAAATAATAAATAATTAAAAATATATTGAAAGTATACGAAAATAAAACTATATTATATCGAAAATAGTTCGAAAGTATTTAAAGGGTGGAATCATTTGTGATGAATCAACGCCAAAATGGAATCCTTGAGATGTTGCTCTCCACTCCAGCGGCAACGGTCTTAGAGATCAGCGATCAATTTAATGTCTCTCAGGTAACCGTTCGCAGTGATCTCAATTACCTGGAGAAGCTCGGACGGGTAACCCGAACCCGCGGTGGGGCCCGGCTGGCCGGAGAACGGGTCCGGCAGGAATATTCATTTGCCACCCGTCAGCGTATCAATGCCTCCCAAAAATATAAGATTGGTAAGTTAGCGGCCGGTCTCATCAATCCCATGGAATCAATCTTACTTGATTCGAGTACCACAGCGGTTGCGGTGGCCCAAGCCTTGCGTGAGCGTGATGAACTCAAGGATATTACTGTCGTCCCGACCGGATTGTGGACAGCGATTGAAGTTCTGGCCTGTCCGAGTATTAATGTATTGTTAACCGGAGGATATGTCCGCCACACGACGGGTTCGATTACCGGTCTCCCTGCTAATGATTTTTTAAGATCATTTAATTTCCATAAAGCATTCCTGGGGGCCTGGGGAGTTACAGCAGACGACGGTTTTTCGGATTCTCATCTACTTGAAGTAGAATTGAAGAGGTTTATTTTGGGAAGAGCCCAGGAAGTTATTGCCGTTGTCGACGGAAGTAAATTTGGTCGTAAAGCACTGGCTTCCTATGCATCCCTGGCACAGGTAAACCGGATTATCACTGATGATTCGGTTCCTGAAAAAATATTAACCGATTTTCGTCATAAAGGGGCAAACATTCTTGTCGCATCATAAATCAGGAAGTAGAAAGAAGAGGTGAAGTCTGTTGGAAACAATTAAGCATCGATCATCGCCCATCCCTCCCAATGATCAGTTGATCCAGATTATCGTTGAGGAGGTACAAAAATCTCTTCAATTGGCGGAAAAAACCGTGGCGGTCACTTCCACCTATCCGCCTATCCCGCTCGGCGTATCAAACCGTCATATTCACCTGACGCAGAATACTTTTGCCCAATTATTTGGAGCAGAAACTGCCTTTGAATCTGACAGGCCTCTTTATCAGCCCAACGAGTTTGCATCAAAACACGTATTAACAATCATCGGTTCCAAAATGCGTTCCATTGCCAACGTTCGTATCCTGGGACCATTGAGAAATTACGATCAGGTTGAACTAACACTGACCGATTCAAGGTATTTGGGTATTGATGCCCCGGTTCAGAATTCGGGTAATTTAAAAGGGGCGGCCCCTTTGACATTGGTTGGTCCGGCTGGTTCGGTATATATCAAAGAATGTGCGATAATTGCCAGCCGTCATATCCATATGACGAATCGGCATGCGCAGATATTCGGGGTTAAAAGTGGTGATATTTGTCGCGTAAAAATCGGTGGGGTGAAAGCAACTATTTTTGAAAATGTATTGGTCAGGATAAATGACGATTGGAAATTGCAAATTCACCTGGATACCGATGATGCCAATTCGGCAAATGTAAGGACAGATATTGATGTTGAATTTATCGGGAAAATGTAGGTGTATTTATGAAATTAGGAAAAATAATCGGCCAGGTGGTTTCCACCAGGAAAGAACCAAACCTTCAGGGAAAAAAATTAACGGTGATTCGCTATCTGGATGATAGGTTAAATGATACAAAGAAAACAGCGGTCAGTCTTGATTCGGTTAGAGCAAACACCGGTGATGTGGTTCTGATTTGCTCATCGTCATCGGCAAGAATGACTAAGAATACCCGTTCCGTATGCACCGACAGCACGATTGTAGCCATTGTGGATACAATTTCCAGCAATAAGAATGATTGGTATAAAAAGAAAAAACACAGGAAATCCGGAGGATTCTAAGTCTTGGAAATTGCTCTTGATCAATTAATTCAACTGGTAACCTCATCAGTGGTAAAAGAACTGAAAAAACAGGGGATTAAAATCTCGTATTCATCTTCATTGGGTGGGGGTGGTGATGATATTAATAAATGGCGGTCCAAATCCGAAAAGGTTGATATGAGTAAATACCGGACACCGATATTGACCGAATCCCATGTCCGCAGACTGCACGAATTAACCGGTGAGGTTATTGTTCCCAAAGGAACTGTTATTACACCAAAAGCAAGAGAATTGGTGAAGCAAAAACAGATTGTTTTAACGATAGAGTGACAATTGCAAGTGATATATAAATATTAATCTTATAGAAGGAGATGTCAAATGGCAAAATTAGCACTGGGATTTGTTGAGACGCGTGGAAACACAGGAAGTATATTAGCGATTGATGCCATGCTCAAAACGGCCGGCGTGGATTTGGTGAAAAAAGTAGAAATCGGAAGTGGCTTGGTTACCTCGATTATTCGTGGCGAGGTGGGCGCTGTCAAATCATCGGTGGAAGCGGGTGCAGAAGCAGCCGCTAAGGTTGGGGAACTATTGTGTACGAACGTCATTCCCTCTGCCCATGATGATGTTTTTGGTTTGATTGATATTAAAAAATAAGCGGAGGAAAAAGCAAATGCAAGAAGCACTAGGTGTTATAGAAACCTTAGGTTTTACAACAGCCATAGAAGCCGCCGATGCTTCGGTAAAGGCTGCCAATGTCAGATTTGGTGATTGGTTACGAGCCGGCGGTGGCAAGATAAATATCATTCTCAGAGGGGATGTAGCTGCTGTTAAAGCCGCGGTTGAAGCAGGGGTCGCTGCCGCATCCCAGATAGGAGAAGTGCAGGGCCAGACGATTATTCCCAGGCCCTCTCTCAAGTTGTCGCCCAAGTTTCCTATTGAAGTAAAAAAGCCTGCGAAGTAAAAGGACTCATAAAATTATAGAGGCTAGATGTGAATGTATCCAATGATCAAATACAAGATATCGTAAAAACGGTTGTTAAAAATGTCATGTCACAAAGCACCGTGACGGATATTAATATGCTAATTGCGCCGAAAAATAACTGGGGTGTTTTTGACTGCATGAATGATGCGATCACCGCGGCTCATGCGGCTTTTTTAGAATATAGTGACAATTGTGATAAACAATGCCGTAAAAAATTTACCGATGCCGTAAGGCAGATGACACTTGATCATAAGGAAGAATTTGCCCGTATGACTGTTGAGGAAACCGGAATGGGTCGGGTGGATCACAAGATACAAAAGCATATCAATGTAGCAAAAAACAGTCCCGGTGTGGAGTATCTGGATCCGAAGGCCTGGTCAGGTAAAAACGGCCTGGCACTGGATGAATATTCCCCTTATGGGGTTATCGGTAACATTACGCCCAGTACTCATCCTGCGCCGACTATGATCAATAACATCATTATCCAGCTCGCTGCCGGAAATACGATTGCCTTCAATCCGCATCCGAGTGCAAAGAAAGTCAACGCTTATGTCATTCAACTGGCCAATCAATATATGGTTGAAGCGGGAGCCCCTGAAAACCTGGTTACCTGTGTTGCCGAACCAACATTGGAAACGGCAGAAATCCTGTTCAATCATCCGGATGTAGAAATGCTTTCGGTGACTGGTGGTCCCTTTATGGTTGATATGGCCATGAAGTATCCCAAGAAAATTATTGCCGCCGGACCCGGAAATCCACCGGTACTTATCGATGAGACCGCAGATCTTGAACTGGCGGCGAGGGAGATAACGCACAGCGCCAGTTTTGATAATAATATTTTATGCACCGCTGAGAAAGAAATTTTTATTGTAGAGAGTGTCTTTGAGAATTTTATGAAGATTTTTGAAAAAGAGGGAAATGTACGGTTAACCGGTTCATTGATGAATCAATTAGCGGATAAAGCGCTGACCAAATCGGGCAAACATTATTTGATTCATCGGGATTTTGTGGGCCGACGGGCAAATGTGCTGGCAAAGGTACTGGGAATGAACATTTCGGAAGATGTACCCTTGTTATTTGGTGAAACGGAGAGAGATCATCCCTGGGTCGTGGCTGAGCAAATGACCTGTTGTCTTCCGTTTGTCAGGGTTAAAAATTTTGAAGACGGCCTGGTCGCGGCATTAAAGGCGGAACATGGTTTTAAGCATACCGCAAGTGTTTATACCCGTGATATGAACCGGGCAACCGCTTTTACCAAACGGCTGGATTGTGATGTTCAGACCATTAACGGAAATACCCTACGTGGGGATGGTGGCGATCAGGGAGAGGGATATTTTTCTCATACCATTGCCACACCGACCGGCGAAGGGATTTGTACACCGCTTGATTTCTGTAGAAAACGGAGAATAATGGTCCACGGAGCCTTGCGTTTTGCCTGATAGAGTAAAAATTTGGAATTCTTTTCTCTGTTTGCAGCCAACGGCTGCGGTATGAATAGATCAGAGTATGAATTTTGTTAAAAATATATAGCGTTTTTTAATCGGTATTGAAAAAATATAATAGGAGATTATTATGGCTGAAGTAAAAGCGATTGGCATATTGGAAACGCGTGGATTCACACCCTTAATTGAAGGTGCCGATGCTGCCGTAAAAGCGGCAAGTGTTGATGTCGTCGAATGGAGACAGATCGGGAGCGGTCTGGTATCATTTATTGTTGAGGGAGAAGTATCTGCGGTCAGATCTGCCATAGATGCCGGCAGAGAATCAGCGGCCCGGGTAGGAGAAGTTGTATCGGATCTGGTGATCCCCAGACCTGTGGATGAACTTAAAACTACATTTAAACGCTAAGATCAGAGGGAAAAATGATTTTCGCCAAAGTGGTAGGAACCGTGGTCGCCAGTCAGAAGGATGAAAATCTGACCGGAAAAAAATTACTATTATGTAAAGAAGTGGATCATACTGGGAAACCACTGGATAACTATCATGTGGCTGTTGATGCTGTTAAGGCCGGTGAAGGAGCATTTGTCTTATTGACCTATGGCTCTTCCGCCCGGTTGACGGAAGTCACCAAAGATTCTCCCATCGATGCAGTGGTAATGGCCATCATTGATAATTTGCAGATAACAGAATAAACATGATCAATATTCTGCATGGTAGTGTCCTCCTGACTAAATAGGAATATGATAAAATGAAAAAAGGATTATAAAAAGCTTTAACCACGAAGCGCACGAAGCACACGAAGTTTTTAAATATTAATATAATTTTTATGTTAACATCGCTCTAGATAAAAGAATAGTTAAAATAAGATTTTCGTGATCTTCGTGGTTAATATTTAAATCAACACGGTATGCTCTGTGGTTATTTTTAACACCACCGGAGTAAAGAGCTGGGTCATTGATTAAGAAAATTTTTAAGGGATTCCAATTATGAGACTAGGTAAAGTTATAGGAAAAGTCTGGGCCGACAAGAAGGTTCCACAATTAAAGGCTTGCCGGTTATTTATCATTCAGCCGATATCCAGTACAGGAAATTTGATTGATCGGCCATTGGTAGCAGCCGATCCCAGAAATTTGGCGGGATCAGGAGATACCGTTGTTTATGTGACCGGAACCGATGCTGTTCAGGCTTTCCCCTCAAATAATGTCCCTGTCAACGCCAGTGTGGTTGAACTGGTGGATTCAATCGATTGAGGTGAGAAAATGTTTTTGGCAAAAGTAAAAAAAATGGTGACTTCGACGGCAAAACATCCGGCCTATTTGGCAAAGCGTGTTTTTGTTGTGCAGCCGGTCACACCCGATGGGAGAGAAAAGGGTTCCGAATGGGTCGCTGTTGATTATGTCGGATCAGGGATTGATGATATCGTTGTTTGTGGTGGCGCGCCAGGTGTGGCCAAGGAGATATTTGCCCTGGATCAGGCACCGATCAGAACCCTGATCATGGCCATCGTCGACAAAATAGAATATAATGATCCGTAATAAATACATACCGCGGTAAACCGCAAGTGACTAAAGTTAAAAGTGATCTAAAGTGCCTAAAATAACTTTGTGAAAATAACAAAGCTTTTGGATGCAATAGCATATATAAGGATCATACGCTTAGAAAAAAATTGAGGATAACATAATAGTTCTCTCCTGAACGGAAAGAGAAAATATATATATTATGAGAATTGAAGATATAGCAAATATCGGCGTGATTGGTGCCGGAGGGGCCGGATTTCCTACCCATGTAAAACTGGCATCACATCCCGACACTCTGATTATGAATGCGGCAGAATGTGAACCGCTGCTGCATAAGGATATGGAAATATTGCATCATTATTCTGATGAAGTACTTGATGGGTTTCGCACGGCTATGACTATTACCGGGGCCATACATGGTATTATCGGTATCAAGGAAAAACATACGGATCTTATCAGAACGTTGAAACAAAAACTATCCGGAAATATCAGATTGCATACGATTGGTGATTTCTATCCGGCCGGTGATGAAATGATACTCGTTTATCTGACGACCGGACGTGTCGTCCAACCGGGTGAATTACCTGTATCTGTGGGTTGTCTGGTGCAAAATGTGGAAACCCTTTATAACATTGCCAGAAATGTTCCGGTTGTTGAGAAGTTTGTTTCTGTCGCCGGTGCCGTTGAATCACCGGCAACGGTTAAGGTGCCTGTCGGTATCAGCTATGCCGAAATACTATCAAAATTTAATATTCGTACCCGTCGCTACAAGGTCCGGCTGGATGGCTTAATGATGGGCAGACTTGAAGAAGATTTAAATCAGGTAGTGACCAAGCGGTCAGGTGCGATCATCGTTTTGCCCCATGATCATCATTGCGTGACGATGTATCAGCGTTTTGCCACGGCACATGATACCGACCGGATCGCCAAAGCGAGTTGCGATCAGTGCAGTTATTGTACGGAATTTTGTCCCCGTTATTTGTTAGGGCATCCGGTGCGTCCGGAAATAGCAATGCGAAATCGCATGTTTACCAGGGAAGGAAATCCTTTCGTTGATCTTGGCAGTGATTTCTGCTGCGAATGCAATCTATGCACACTCTATGCCTGCCCGGAAGGTCTGGATCCCAAAGGAGCAACGATCATTGAGAAAAAGATTCTGGCAGAACAAAATTTAAAATGGGAAGGTTTACCGGTAACGGTGCATCCGATGGCGGAATATCGTAAAGTGCCTTCAAAGAAACTGATACAGCGTCTGGATGTCCAGAGGTTCAAAGATGAAGGGCCATTATTGGCAATGGCATTCAGACCAGATAGGGTGCGGATACCGCTCAGTCAGCATATCGGATCTCCTGCCAAACCGGTCGTGAAAAAGGGTGATCCCGTAAAGAAATTCGATCTGATCGGAGAAGCGGGTACAGGTATCTCTACAAACATACATGCTTCGATTGACGGAACGATTAAGGAAATAACCGGGCATGAAATCGTAATACAGAGGAACTAATGAGCGAAAAAAATTCAATAGGTATCATAGAACTGGCCAGTATTTATAAAGGATTCGAAGTACAGGATGCGGTACTTAAATCTGCCAATGTTGAGAAATTGCTGGCACGAACCATTTGTTCCGGTAAATATTTAATTTTAGTCCGTGGCAGTATTTCCGATGTTGAGGCTTGTCTGGAAGTGGCCAGAGAAACAGGTGGCTTTGCAATCGTTGATGCCCTGATAATTCCCCGAATTGATCCCCGTGTATTTCCGGCAATTACCGGACCGACGACATTGCAGATCGAAAGGCCGGTGGACGGCATGCTGGTCATTGAAACATTCTCTGTCGCGACCTCGATTAAGGCAGCTGACTATGCGGTAAAAGAGGCTGATCTGGAGATTAATCGTATTCATGTAGCGATGGCGATTGGCGGTAAAGGGTATGTTGTTATCACCGGTAATATGGAGGCTCTCAAATCTGCGGCAGAACCTGCGGTTGAATATATCAAAGCAGAAGGAATGCTGGCTGGATATACACTCATTCGTCATCCGCACGAAGAGTTGTTAAAAGAGTTGATTTGATCTATTGGTTGGGCTAATTCATAAGTAAATATCGCCGGAATATCAAATGTTTTATACATTAAATAAACTTAGAGACATGATTTAAAGAACTCACCCTAAAGTCCCTCTCTTGGAAAGAGAGGGACTTTAGGG
>CAZBBC010000157.1:1638-9989 GCA_964489835.1 uncultured Calditrichota bacterium | reverse complement strand
CCTTCTCTTGAAAAGAGAAGGGGCTCCCTAAAGTCCCTCTCTTTCCAAGAGAGGGATTTAGGGTGAGTTCTTTAAATCAAGTCTCAATGTTTATTAAAACTCTATACCATTTGATATTCTGGTGATAACTGCTAAGGATTATTGTTTTAACCGGACACTCATGATTAAATTTAAATAATGCCTAAAAATCGAAAAACTAATATAGCGAATGGAGAAAAAATTGCCGCCGATCTATCTAGATTATAATGCCACCACACCGGTTCTTCCGGAAGTAGCCGATGCCATGCGTCCTTTTTTAAGCGAATTCTATGGCAATCCGTCCAGTACACACTGGTTCGGAGTACAAACACGGAAAGCGATCGAACAAGCCCGTCGGCAGGTTGCTGCCCTGCTTGAATGTGCGCCTGATGAAATACTATTTACCAGTGGCGGCAGTGAATCGAATAATTATGCCATCAAAGGAATCGCCTTTGCCCTCAGAGATAAAGGGAATCATATCATTACATCTCAGATCGAACATCCGGCCGTGTTTGAAGTATGCGAATACCTTAAGAAATGGGGATTTGAGATCACCTATATTCCGGTATCAACAGGAGGGGCGGTTGATATCCAGGCATTGAAGGCGGCGGTCAACCCATCAACCATCCTCATATCGGTGATGCATGCCAATAATGAGGTTGGTACCATTCAATCCATTAGTGAGATCTCAAAGATCGCCCGGGAAACGGGAGTGATTATGCATTCGGACGGTGCGCAGTCCGTAGGAAAGATTCCAGTGTCTGTCAAAGCATTGGGAGTGGATCTGTTTTCTGTGGCCGGACATAAACTATACGGACCAAAAGGTATCGGTGCGCTCTATATCAGACGGGGAATCAAGCTGGAAAAACAGATTCACGGGGCCGATCATGAACACAATCTGAGAGCAGGAACGGAAAATGTCTTAGAGATCGTCGGGTTAGGCAAAGCCTGCGAACTGGCTAAACGGGATCTGAATAAAAATATGAAGCATCTCCGATCGCTGCGTGACCGGTTGGAGAAAGGTTTAGAGCAAAATCTTAAAGGGACTGTTGATATGAGAATCAACGGACAGCTGGAACAGCGGTTACCAAATACGGCCAGTATCAGTTTCGCGAATATGGAGGCTAATATACTTTTATCGGAAGTGCAAGACCGGGTTGCCGTCTCAGCCGGTGCCGCCTGTCATTCAGAAAATATCGATGTTTCACCCACCCTGGAAGCGATGATGGTCCCACTGGATTTTGCCATGGGAACGATCCGTTTTTCCACGGGTACCCGGACGACGTCTGCGGAGATAGACCAGGTGATTTCTATTTTTGCCAAAACTGTAAAACGTCTCCAACCGGTCTCCACCGTTAAAGTTTCCGATAGTCCGGTAACGGAAGCAATAAAATTGACCCATTATACCCATGGCCTGGGTTGTGCCTGCAAACTGCGGCCGCAGGCGTTAGAAAAAATTCTCAATACCCTGCCAGTAGTAAAGGATAAAAATGTGCTGGTCGGAACCGGTACAGCCGATGATGCGGCCGTTTATCGCCTGGATGATGAGCGGGCCATCGTACAAACCGTCGATTTTTTTACGCCGGTTGTTGATGACCCCTATCAGTTCGGTGCTATCGCAGCGGCTAATGCTCTGAGCGATATCTATGCGATGGGTGGCAAACCACTCTTTGCCCTGAACATTGTCGGTTTTCCCTCCAACCGACTGCCGATGTCGGTTCTGGAACAGATTTTAAAAGGGGCGCAGGATAAGGCAGCGGAAGCAGGTATTCCGATCATCGGCGGGCATACCGTCGATGATACCGAGCCCAAGTTCGGCCTGTCTGTTTGCGGTCTGGTGCATCCGAAACAGATAAAATCAAATGCAACCGCCCTGCCGGGAGATATACTTATTTTAACCAAACCGATTGGAACAGGCATTTTAACAACCGCGCTTAAACGGGGTCTATTGGATGAAACAATGGAAAAAAAATTGATTCAGACAATGGCAACCTTAAACGCTGCCGCAGCTAAAGTAATGGATAAATTTCGTGTACATGCCTGTACGGATATTACCGGATTCGGACTTCTGGGGCATCTGAAGGAAATAACCGCCGGCAGCGGGGTGGAGGCTGAAATTGTTGCGGGTAATGTTCCGACACTGGATTCGCTGGAAGAGATGGTAGCCGCCGGGGCAGTACCCGGTGGATCGGAAAATAATCTGGCTTACCTGGACGGCTGGGTGAACTGGTCGCCACAGATCTCAAATTCCACCAAATTAATCTTGTGTGATGCCCAGACCTCCGGTGGTTTGCTCATCAGCGTTCACGCCGAGGATGCGAAAGCAATGCTTAAAAAACTCAGATCTGTGGGAATAACCGATGCCGTTGTTATCGGTAAGATGATGCAAAAAGGAAAAGGATTGATTATAGTTGTTTGAGAATTTGATTTTAAGTTCTAAACCAGTAAGCAGAAAGCAGAAAGCAGTAAGCAGAAAGCCGAAAACAAAATGCTGCCCCTGCCAACGGCCCACTATTTACTGCCTTCTGCTTTCTGCTTTCTGGTTTTTTTCTTCCCTGTTCCTACTTCTTACTTATAGTCTCTGTGGCTAATTTTCCGGTTTATCCGGGTGAAATAGAAATATTATGAAAAAAATCTCATTATCTCTTTTTGAAATTCTGAAATATCAAATTCAGATAATCTTCCAATTTTTTTTATAACAATAGTTTGATCGATAGTTGCAAATTTCATCCTTATCATTGATGGCTTTGGCAATTTTGATTCTTTCCATCTTTCCATCTTATAATCACCTAACCTTTTATCTCTATCTAACTTACTTGTAATGAATGAAATCAAAATATCGGGACCCGTATTATATTCATAAGGAGATATAACCAATGCCGGTCTTTTTTTTGACGTTGTAAGATCTGTAAATGGAAAAGGTACTAAAATAATATCCCATTTATTATAAGTCATTGTAGATTTCATCTTCATCGTTATCCCATTCCAAAAATGAAGTTTCAGATAATGCCATTATTTCCTTTAAATCAGTTTTTTCTGAAATCAGACTAATTTTCTTTTTATTTTTACGGATATAATCATCGATTAATTCTGAAATAATTCCGCCCATTGTTTTTCCCTCCAGCGACGCAATTACTTTTAATATCCGCCGTTTATTATCATCTATTCTGACACTCATAACACTCATAATTAACCCCTACTTGTAGTAAATACTACAAGTAATATAATATATTATGAAGGAAATGCAAACAAAAATATCAATTAAATTAACATGTGATTCAAATTGTCATTGCAAGGAAGGTGGTGACGAAGCAATCTCATCAATCGACAACTAGTACGAGGAGGGGGACTTGAACCCCCACAGGCTTTAGCCCACTAGATCCTAAATCTAGCGCGTCTACCAATTCCGCCATCCTCGCAGGTTGTTTTTACCTTTAAAACTTAATAATTTCGATAGGTAAAATCAATTGCGACTGGTTGTCAAATTACCATGGGAAGCTAGTCTTTTATTTCGCGCAAAGACCTGCCCGCCGGCAGGCGCGGCGCAGATACGCAACGTTTTTTGTCCACGGATTATCCGTCTACGCCGGATCAGGCGAAGACTGACACGGATTAGTTTTCTCTGCGGCTTAGCGCGTGCCTGCCGTGGCAGGGCTCTGCGAGAGAAAGAAAAACATTATGAAAAAAAGTAACATCGTGTTTTCCACCGATCCGGATTGGCAGGAAAAATGTCCCGTTTGTGATCAGCCTGTCGATCAATGTGTCTGTAAAAGTGCCGGAGATAAAACGGTAAGCCGGTCGCCGGTGCTGATCCGGCGGGAAAAAAAAGGAAGAAGAGGGAAGACGGTTACTACCGTTTCAGGTATCCACCACGATCCCAAAGCGGTGCAGAAAGAACTGCAGCAGTTATGCGGCGCCGGGGGCACCATTAAAAACGGCGTGATTGAAATACAGGGTGATCACCGGGAAAAAATACGGGATTATCTTCAGCAAAAAGGTTATAACGCAAAACTGGCCGGGGGATGAAGACTATTGTGAAAGTATAATGTATCTGGCCAGGTGTGGCCACCCATACTTTACCGCCATTTTTGTGCGGTTAGGACCATATATCCCTAGCGCAGGAAACTGCAAACAAAGATATTCATCAGTTTGATCCATTTGTAAAAATCTCTCGCAGCGGCGCAAAGTATTTTTATTTGTTCTTTTGTCCCGTCAGAGCCGGATCTTCGACTTGATACAAAAGAACCAAAAAATCAAGGCTGTAAAATAATTTGAAGAAATTCTTCCGCTTGCTTCACTGAATTTTTTAAACTCGCTTCGCTCAGACAGTAAAAAATTCTTTTCGTTCCGCTTCGCGGGGAATTTCTAACAAATTATTTTAAGGCCGTTTTCAACAGTACCAACGCCATGCAGGATCCATGAGGAATGACAGTTTCTATATTTGTCTTTTATGGCCTCTATTAATCATATATTCCAATTACAAATTCCCAGTTCCTTATAAATCTTTGCGTCGCTGCGTCGTCGCGAGAAATGAATTATCCAGGTTAGTAAAATTTTCGCAAATCGCCCCGGCGGAAATAACATAGTTTTTGGCTATAATAGCATAACAGGACGAGTTAAATCAACTAATCAATTACAATTTCGATCTCAACAATCGCCGGTCCAGAATTTCAATCAGAAAAAGAATAACCAGGGTGATGATTATTAAGGGAATATTTCCATTGAACATCGCCAACGCATCATTAAATAACTCACCTGCCAAATGTATCATTGATGATCCGGTTTTTAATAATTGCGATAGAGGATTCAGAAAGTAAAAACATAGGGCAATGCTGATAAGAAAAAATGAAAGAATAGATCCGGATTCTAATTTTTGCCACAGGCTCTCACTTTTTCCGGATACAGCAGAAACCACCCCTTTGGAGAAATTTTTTGGTAATGCCGGTAAATGATCGGTCCCCAGTGATGTAAATACTTCGCGGTAAAGCATCAGATTTTTTTGGCATCCCGGGCAAGATTTCAAATGCGCTTCTATTTTATTGGTATCAATCGATAATTGACCGTCCAGGTAAGCCTGGATCTGCTCATCGCTCAGATGATCTCTGGTCATAGTGTTTCTCCTTCCAGCTCCCTTATCAGGATGTCCTTTAGTTTTTTCCGCCCCCGGAATAAGTAGCTCTTTACGGTTCCTTCGGGTAAATCCATAATAGTTCCGACTTCCTGATAACTCATCTGTTCCAGATGGTATAGGGTTAATATGGTACGATAAAGTGCCGGTAATTTTTCTAATTGTTCATGGATCATTGCATTTTGATCGCGTAATTCCAGGGCCTCAGCCGGTGTAGGATCCGCGGATTGAAAGGACTTTAACATGGTGCCATAATATTCAATATCATCATCCGTGTGCTCTACCGGTTTGATATCTTCGTAAAGAGGTATTTTTTCTTTGCGCAGGTAATTAATCGTTGTGTTATAAGCAATGCGCCCGATCCAGGTGGATAATTTGGATTGAAATTTAAAGCCGGCAAGGTTCTGATAGACTTTTATAAAGACCTCATGACAAATTTCTTCACGGTCATCCGGATGTGAAACCAGTCGAAATACGATATGGGCCACCAGTTTCTGATACTTCTCTACCAGATCTCTGAAAGTATTCAGATCGCCTCTCAGTATTTGATCGATGAGTGTTCGTTCTTTTTCCAACCTGATCCCGTTTTATTATATGAGACAATTTAAACCAAAAAAAGTTGCATTTAAAGTAAGAACTGGGAATTGGGAATGGAAGGGAGAAGAGGGAAAAGTTAAAAAATCCTTTCAGGATGACCGGAGCCGGTCATTCACAATTCCCAGTTTCAAGTTCCCAATTTCTACTTCTTACTTAATTTAATTGCAACATTTTAGTTATTGAGTTGTCTATTCAAACAAAAGTACAGAAATGAAAGGAGAATTTAATGTCTGAAGGATTAACGGGTGTATTGATCGTATTTATTATCTTTAGTACTGCCGCATTTGTCATTAAAGTGGTATCGGATAACCGGATTCGAAGACGGCTGATTGAAAGCGGACAGTTAGACGAAAAAGTAAAGTTTTTGACTTTTCATTCAGGGCGAAGACCTGCGGATCCACTGAGTTCCGTAAAATGGGGGATGGTAATGATCGGTATTGGGCTGGCCTTGCTGATCGGACAACTCTTTCCATATGATGTTACCGAGGAGATGACTTTCGGGCTTATGTTCCTGTTTGCCGGCCTTGCTTTTCTGATTTATTATAATATACAAAAGAGGCAGGCTTCAGATTCTCCGGTTGATCCGGGGGAATAATATTTAGCTATGGTTGAGGGGGAGGAAATGGCTGACTATTGCCAAATAAAAATCCTCCCCTGTATCATCTTTTTCCTGCCTTTACTTCCACCGTCAATAAACCGTCATGCAAAACTGCCTGAATATATTAATTATTTCCAATAGACCATTGAGTCAATCTATTTGACACATCCTAAGTCACCTGTGAAAACACTTCCTGTCATCCCGTCCCGATCTTTTAGACATTTTTAGTGGATAGAAAATTTTACACCGGATGGCAGAATATAACGCAGAGATTAAATAGACATTTCATATAGTTTATATAAATAATCTTTGCGAACTCAGCGTTCTCTGCGTTAAAAAAAACTATTATTTAATAAATTAATCTTGAAAAATACTTTATCTTTTGGGATTTTCCCACTGGCCTGATAGAAATCTTTTATAGTGTCGGTATGATGCTATCCATTAGAAGATTCTTCTTTTAGGTATCTGATCATAAATAATCGGGACTCACTTCCTATTTTTGTGTAAATTTAACCATGGCAGATCTTCGTTTAAATAAATCTGTGGTAATGATTGCCGGCGAGGTATCCGGTGATATCCACGGTTCCAGACTAATCGCTTCCCTGAAATCCATTGATCCCCTAATTCAAGTGCACGGAATCGGTGGGGATTTGATGATTAAAGAAGGATTGGAACCAGTCTATCATATTGAACAGATGGCTTTCCTGGGTGTGGGTGAGATAATCAGACACCTCCCTTTCATTCGGAGGGTTTTTAAGAAGATGACTGATTTGGTTCAGGTGGAAAGACCGGCCGCTGTAATTTTGATCGATTATCCCGGATTTAATCTAAGATTTGCAAAAAAGGTTAAGAGTCTGGGGATACCCGTTATCTACTATATCAGCCCTCAACTCTGGGCCTGGGGAAAAAGGCGGGTTTATAAAATAAAAAAATATGTTCAAATGATGCTTGTCATCTTTCCTTTTGAAAAAGATTTTTATGAAGAGTATGGTATCCGGGCGGCCTACGTCGGACATCCCCTGGTTGACATTTTTTTTGATGCCGTTTCTCCTAAAAAAACGGAAGAAAAAGAGAAAGTGTTAGGACTGTTGCCGGGGAGCCGACGACAGGAACTGGAAAAATTATTACCGGATATGGTCCGTACCGCAAAATGTCTTAAAACATCAGGACAAATTGACAAAGCAGTGATACTAAAGGTGAGCACGATTCCCATCGAAGAATATCAAAAATATATCCTTAATGATTCATATATTCGGATCCATGAGACAAGACCTGCCGATTTTTATAATATGCTGGATGTGGCATTGGTTTCTTCGGGAACGGCCACACTGGAAACTGCCTACTTCCAGGTACCGATGGTTATTGTATATCGCGTCGGTGCATTGACCTGGTTCTTCGGTAGACTTCTGGTGAAACTCGATGCCATTGGTCTGGCCAATATTGTTGCCGGTGAACCAATGGCGATGGAATTACTTCAAAAGGATTTTAATCCCCAAAGAGCAGAATCTGAATTGCGCCAATTGTTGGACCCTGAAAGGAACGCCGAAGTGAGACAACAATTAGCGATAATAAAGGAAAAATTGGGTGCGCCCGGAGCTTCCCGGCGGGCGGCAGAGTTGATTGTGAGTTTTATCTCCAGGCGTCGAAGCCGGATCCCGTCATAGCCATGTCTGCGCCGGGCAGGCCGGGCAGGCCGGGCAAGCAGGCTTCCGTCTAGGGCCGGATCGAGTTATTGACTGACACGGATTATTTTTTTTGTCCACGGATTTCACGGATTTACACGGATTATTTTTTATTATTTCTTTTTGTCAGTGGGTTTTTAGAGGGCGTTTATCAGGAACCCTTAGAAATGGAATTTGAAAATCTGGGGCATCACAATATATACACTAAATCAAATAACTTTAATAATTAAAAAATATAATTATATATTAGTTTTTAAATATCCGTGTAAATCCGTGAAATCCGTGGACAAAGTCTTTATTTGATTGCAGCAATATGCTGCGGTATGAA
>CAZBBC010000157.1:0-1538 GCA_964489835.1 uncultured Calditrichota bacterium | reverse complement strand
GTGAAATCCGTGGACAAAGTCTTTATTTGATTGCAGCAATATGCTGCGGTATGAATAGATCAGGTTTATTAACATTTATAAAAATCTAATGATGGTTGATAACCGAATATTAAAAAATGATCCCTTGGAAGCAGCAATAGAAAACAACACCTGCTGGGATGAAATTGACATCAGAGGCCGGCGATTTTTTTTAAATCGGATCGACAATATGGAAAAACTTCTCGATGCAGTATCGGATCAGGAATTTAATATCGACGAACGCTTACCCTACTGGGCTGAAGTCTGGCCTTCGGCCATTGCCCTTTCTGAATTCATTGATGAAAACAAAAGTGAGTTCAGTGGGAAAAGTATTCTGGAAATAGGATGTGGGCTGGGATTGGTGGGAATCGTTGCAACGGCCAGCGGCGGGAATGTCTTGTTTACCGATCATGATGAGTATGCCCTCCGTTTTACACAGATAAATTTCACCAGAAATTTTAAACGTTCGGCAACCGTTCAAAATATGGATTGGAGAGTAGTAGATACAGACCGGAAATTTGAGATTATCATCGCTGCTGATGTTTTATATGAAAAACGTTGGTTAGAAGCGGTTGTAAATGTAATCGAGAAGAAATTAGCGCCGGATGGAACCGTCTATATTGCCGAACCGGACCGAACAGTCGCCAGGGATTTTTTTACCATGATCGGCAAAAAAAAATGGCGTTTTCGATCATTGTTGAAACGGACAATGGTTTGTAATAAATTACATTCTATTACAGTATACAGGATCAGAAAATGTTAAATCTCACATCTTCAGAAGTGAGAGTATTGCGTGTTTGGGCAGAAAGAGGAGAGGAAAGCCCCTTCCCCCAGGAAATGGCTCTTGTGCGAAGAATAAAAAAAAATATTTCGAATCGAAATATGGATTTTACTGCCAAAGAACTTGCAGTGGTTTTACACTGGGCAGATGAGGAAACGAGAGGTCATCATGGGATGGATAGGTATCTTCTGGAGCAGGAAGATTTGCTATTGAATAAAATTGAGAATTATCTGAATGAGATGGATGATCGTTCGATTGTTCCGTGAGAATATAAAGATTTCTTTTCACAATGCCTTATGCCAATCCAACGAAAGATTTTGTCAAAACACAGCAACATAATGATTTTGCTATTAGCAATTGATAAAATTTTTAAAAAATAAAGTATATAAACAGTAATAAAATTAAATCATGAGTGTCCGGTTTAAATTTGAAAAGTATTACTAAATACCGGAACATCAAGTGAGTTTGATGATATCCCAATCTTGGGACTTAATTTAAAGTACTCAGCTTCAGGCAAATGAACGTCCCTCTCGTCATCATGAGCAGAGTCGAATGAATGAGAAAATTATACAATATAATTGTCCCGTTAGGGACAAAATATTTATAGCAATCATACAATCCAATATTCTAAAGTCCCGGTAGGGACGAAATATTAAGATCATGGCCAACACTTACACACAAATATATATCCAATTCGTATTTGCCGTTGAGGATCGAACATCTCTTATCAAATCAGATT
>CAZBBC010000156.1:0-10048 GCA_964489835.1 uncultured Calditrichota bacterium | reverse complement strand
TTCCAAGAGAGGGATTTAGGGTGAGTTCTTTAAATCAAGTCTCGATGTTTATTTAAACTCTCTACCATTTGATATTCTGATGATAGCTGCTAATAATTATAGTTTTAACCTATTACTTATTATGAATAAAATGAATAAGTGAATTTTTAATGTTTTCTAAAATATTTTTATGGACTTTACTCATCTTAGCCGGTACGGTATTTCTCTTTATTGCCTATGCATTAGCGCCTTCGGTATGGAATCATTATGTGACCTACCCAAGTCTTGATGATCAAATGGCACAACTGGAGGCCCTGAGAATAGATCCGCCAAAACTGGTAAATTTAAATTGTTACCGGGGAATATTACATGCTCATTGTTACTGGTCCCATGACAGCCGTGGAATTTTAAAGGAGATTATTCCGGCAGCCAAAAAGGCAAATATCGATTTTATTTTCTTCTCCGATCACCCAAGAACCCGGATTGAATCATTCCCGCGGGCGATTAAGGGGATCTATGATGGAATAATTATTGAACCGGGGAGTGAAAAAAAGGGGTTGCTGGTATGGCCGTTAGATAGTATGTGTATTGATTGGAATATGGAGCACGGAGAACTGATTAAAAAGATTATTTCAGATAGTGGTCTTGTTTTCTATGCACATACCGAGGAAGAGCATCCCTGGCTCAATCCCGACTATCAGGGTATGGAGATTTATAATGTACATACTGATTCAAAAGATGAAAACATATCCGATCATGCAATAAATTTTGCAATCAATGGAAATCAATACCGGCGCTGGGCTTACTGGGAATTTTTCGATGAGCAGACAGAAATCCTTGCACGCTGGGATTCCCTTAATATGTGGCGTAAAATTGTTGGTATCACTGCTGCTGATGCTCATGATAATCAAAATGTACGTGCCAGATATCTACCCGATGGAAGAGTAGAATGGGTTGGACCAAATGCTGATCCCATAGACACAACAGAGGTTGGAATATTAGAAAAACTGCTTTTATCTGAACCGGATTCAGCCGGATGGGCTTTCAAATGGACCATCGATACCTATTATGAATCATTTAGACTATGTACAAATTATATTCTGGCTGATTCCCTGGATAAATCCTCCTTGGTTAAACACCTGCTCAAAGGACATCTCTATATTGCTTTTCAAAGTCTGGCAGATGCCAAGGGTTTTATGTTCTTTGCCACAAACCGATCGGGAAATATAAAGGCGATAATGGGTGATTCTGTGATAGTCGATGAGGTTCAGAACCTGAAGGCGGTCTCACCGTTACCGGGAAAGTTTCGATTGATCCGAAACGGTGAAATTATTGATACTGTATCCAATGCGTATGATTATGTCTATAATAAACAACTATCGAAAGGTGTTTACCGTTTGGAAGTGGCAATATCTATAAACGCCGATTGGGCGCCATGGATCTATTCAAATCCAATTTATATTTATTGATTTATTTAACCCGATCTATTCATGCCGCAGCCGTTGGCTGCAAATAAAAAAAATAGTCCACGGATTCCACGGATTAACACGGATTTTATTTAAAAATTATTATTATTTTAGTTTTAATCCGTGTCCGGCTGCGCCGGATAATCCGTGGATAAAAGTTTTTAAAATTTTTTACTAAGGTCACCCAATTGGATAATGCAATTAACCATTAATAGATTCTCTGAAGGGATCTTATCCAGCAGGGTGAATAATTCGGGTTAAATATTAACAGAAATCTGAAGGAGGTATTTAAAAATGAACTTTCTTAGTAGGTTAAATTTAACTATAATGTCCGGGTTAAAAATGGATATTTTATGGCTATCGATTATCAGTCTGGTATTAATAAATTTAGTATCCTGCACAAAGGAACAAAAAAAGGTAGAATTTAAAATGAATCCAGCCATTGTACATCAGGAATTTATTTATTCGATAGAAAAAGCGAAAACACCGCAATGTCATGCCTCAACCATTGCGGAATCCAATGGTCAACTGGTGGCTGCCTGGTTTGGTGGTACGGCAGAGAAAAACAAAGATGTTGGTATTTGGGTATCCCGGCATGATGGGCAAATCTGGTCAGAACCGGTGGAGGTCGTTAATGGAGTTGAAGAAAACGGGACACGCTATCCCTGCTGGAATCCCGTTCTGTTTCAGCCAAAAGAAGGTCCCTTAATGCTCTTCTACAAAGTGGGGCCCAAGCCCGATCAATGGTGGGGAATGCTGGTGACTTCAGACAATGGGGGAGAATCCTGGTCGGCTACCAAAAGATTACCTGATAAGATTCTGGGGCCTATTAAAAACAAGCCGGTACAGTTGGATAATGGTGATATAATTTCTCCATCAAGTACTGAAGATGATGGTTGGAAAGTGTTCATCGAACGTACATCTGATCTCGGCCAAACCTGGACGATCAGCGGTGCCCTGAATGACGGAAAAACCATTGGTGCCATCCAACCGACAGTTTTAAGTTATCCAGGCAACAGAATGCAGATCCTCTGCCGGACGCAACAAGGATTTATTTCCGAATGTTGGTCGGATGACGGTGGTAAAACATGGACTGAAATGAAGGCAACATCATTACCAAATCCCAATTCTGGTATCGATGCGGTGAGTATGAAGGACGGCCGCCAACTGCTTGTTTATAATCCAACGGGCGGAGACTGGGGGGCGCGCGTACCGCTAAGTATTGCTCTATCTGGGGACGGGAAGGATTGGAAAAAAATGTTTGATCTGGAACCGGTCACTAATCCGGATACGGTTGACGATGAAGAATATTCGTATCCCGGTGTCATCCAAACATCCGACGGAATGATTCATGTGGTTTATACTTATAACCGGAAGACCGTGAAGCATGTTGTTATCGATCCTGGTAAAATAAAATAATAACTAACCTCAATTATTCATAAAAATTAATGTTTGAAGTATAAGTAGCATATTATCAACGATTTAATTCCCCCTTAGCAAAGGGGGTTAGGGGGTTGTTTTAAACGTAATCTTTTGAAATATGTCAAAACTTTACATCCCCTTGGTCCCCTTTTTTAAGGGGAAACTTTACTGTCGCTATTTGCTAAATCTAAAATTCATGAATTATTCAGACTAAATAAATATGGCAGATGTTTTTTGGTCATTGTGGATTCGTATTTGGTAATTATTTGTTATTTGGATTTTGGGATTTGGATTTCTACTCGTCACTTGTTCTGTATTATAATATAACCAGGATTAGTCAATGGGAGGAAAAGTTTTGAAACAGCTATTTCTCATTCTATTTTTTATTTTTAGCGGCCTGGCTCGTTTAGATGCGATAGATACCATTGAGGAACTTGACCGATCCGCTGCTTTTAGTTTTTCGATTATCAGTGATAATAAAGGTGATTCACCGATTGACAATATTTTTATGCATAAATGCGACAACTGGATCAAGCAGGCCGGGGATCAATTTGTTCTTGGACTGGGTGATCATATTAAAAAGGGATGGACCAATACATTTCTTGATTTTATTGGTCCTGACGGCGATCCTTTCTGGTATCATCATTTTTATCCGAATGTAGCGGATGGTGAATGTGAATACTGGGGCAATGGTCAGGGTGATTGGGGGGCAGGATACCCGATCATTGAATGGGTCAATTTATTACAGAAAGATAATGTTTCTGTTCGCGAGAATAAATGCGAATATTATGCGGTGGTTAAAATTAAGGGGATCACCGTTCATATCATCCAACTTCATTTTTCAGATAATCCTGGCGATCCTGCGATTGCTTTTAACGAGAGTAGTCGTAAATATTTACTAAATACACTCGACAGCATCGAAAAAACCTCCAACGACTTAATCATTATCCTGGCCCATTCAAGAACCGGAGAGTGGATTCCTCTTTTAAATCCCGAGAGAAGAAAAAAGGTATTAAATAAAGCTGATCTTGTACTTTCGGCAACCACCCATGATTATAGGCGTTACCGATACGATGGATTTAAAGATAATGGAGCGCTTTGTCTTAATTCAGGATCGGTCAGTCGTGCCGGTACCGACGGTAATGGATTTTTACAGGTACATGTGTTTAAATATCCCACGAGATTTATTGTGCAGTACCAAAGCACCGATAATAATAAAAGAAAATTACGCGGTGACGGTTTTGCCTATCTAAAGTACGTAAATGGTAATATTTATGATGCCGAATGGGGAAAATTTCTGACCGGGATAGACAGTCCGGAGCAGAAATATGATTTTTTTAAGCATAAATTTGATACCTACGAGGTTATTCTTACACCGGATAAAAATGCCCCGGAGTGGTGGGCAGGGGCACCGAGTGTCGTTCGTGATGATGCCGGTGTGTTCTGGATGGCCAACAGGATGCGTACCGCTGATTCTCCCCGTGGTTTGCGGGGATACGAAGTGCGCATTTCAAAAAGTGATGATGGCATTCATTTCAAAAAAGTGATGAGTATCCCCCGTGAGAAAATACCGATCCCCGGTTTTGAACGTCCGGCCCTTTTGATTGATCCCCAAACAAAGAAATTTAAACTGTATATTTGCGGACCTTGGCAAAAGGGCCCCTGGTCCATTATGAAATTTTCTGATGTCAGCGATCTGAAAAATTTGGATTTTAAATCTGCCAAACCGGTCATTGTGCCGACGGCCCGCAGATATGAACGAGATGTATCTGTTCTGGAATACAAAGACCCGTTTATTTTGTATGCGGAGGGAAATTATCATTGCTATGTGACCGGATATATCCGCCGGAATGAACGTATTTTCCATTTTATCAGCAGTGATGGTGAAAACTGGAAACCGGTCGGTAACGTTAATCAACCGGTTATGGATCTAAACGCCTGGCATAATTTTTTTATCCGACCTGCATCGGTTTTGCCGATAGGCGTTGGTTATCTGTTTATTTACGAAGGATCGAGCACCCAATGGTATGATCCGGTCTACAATATTGTTACCGGATTTGGATTTACTTTTGACTTGCACCATATCATCGATTTAACCGAAATTTCACCCATAGCCATCAGCACCACGCCCGGTAACTTTTATACCTTCCGGTATTCCCACTGGATGTGGGTGGATAATGAGATATGGGTATACGCGGAAGTCGCACGCGAGAACAATTCGAATGAAATTCGTTTGTTTCGGCTTAAAACAGAATAGATACTGAATTAACCCCGCGATTAATCGCGGGGTTAATAAGAAACTAATAATCGAACGATCAACGGAGTAAAATCTCCTATCATTTAATATAAATTTGAGGTATTACATGAACTTTAATATTTTACGATCAATAGTTACCATATTTTTAATACTCAATTTTTTTTCCTGTCAATCCAAGGAATCTACAAAAGAAAAGAGAGATGCTATGGATAAAAGCAAATATGAACCAGGTACATTCGGCTATGATCTGAATTTTCTTAAAAATCATGGTGATATGATTGTGCTCAAAGATGAACTCGAGCAGGCACAGGTTATTGTATCCCCAATGTTTCAGGGTAAAGTGTTCACGAGTACAGCGCAGGGATTAAACGGGACGAGCTATGGGTGGATAAATTTTAATCTCATTTCTTCCGGAAAAATACTGGAACATATGAATGGTTATGGTGGCGAAGACCGCCTGTGGTTAGGCCCGGAAGGAGGGCAATATTCGATATTTTTTAAACCGGGCTCTGAAATGGTCATCGATAACTGGTATACACCGAAAGATATCGATACCGAGCCATTACAATTACTTTCACAGACTAATTCTCTGGTTTCAATGGAGAAAGAGATGAATCTGGTGAATTATTCAGGAACCACATTCAAAGTAAAAATTGAAAGAAGTGTGCATTTATTAAAAAAAGATGAAATAGAAACCCGCCTGGATATCTCTTCTGATAGTGGGTTACAGATCGTTGCCTTTGAGTCAAAGAATACTTTAATCAATACGGGTAATACGGCCTGGAAGAAACAAGACGGTACATTATGCCTCTGGATATTGGGCATGTTTACGCCGTCATCAGAAGCGACGGTTATCATACCTTTTATTGAAGGTACTGAAGAAAAGTTAGGGAAGATTGCCACCACCGATTATTTCGGTGAAATTCCACCGGATCGAATAGAGTATGATAACGGGATAGTTTTCTTTAAAGCAGATGGTAAATATCGGAGCAAATTAGGCCTCTCACCCCTCAGAGCCAAAAATATTGCCGGAAGTTATGATCCGGAGAAAAAGGTATTAACGATCATTCAGTTTACAGTGCCTCCTGAAAATGACGGATACATTAACCAGCTCTGGAAAATTCAGGATAATCCTTATAGCGGTGATGTGGTTAATTCTTATAATGACGGACCTTTGTCTGATGGGACGCAAATGGGTCCCTTTTATGAACTGGAGAGTTCATCTCCGGCGGCTTTTTTAGATCCTGGTGAGCGGATGATGCATTGTCACGCAACCTTCCATATTGTTGGATCAAAAACTCAGTTAAGTAAAATATCAGAAAAAATTTTCGGCATCACATTGGATAAGGTCGAATCAATTTTTTAATTAACACCGCGATTATGCAATGGGAAATTTATTTTACTAACCGCAAAGAGCGCTAAGGAGATGCAAGGGCGCAAAGATCACAAATTAAAAATATTATAAGTAACTGGTTTAAATTCTCGGGTGAAAAAACTCATCAACATATTAATGTCGAAACTTAGGATTGATAAAATAAATCATATACTAAATTTAGAAAATTGTTCAATATATTTGTCCCGTTAGGGACAAAATATTTATAGCAATCATATAATCCAATATTCTAAAGTCCCGGTAGGGACGAAATATTATTAACGTTTTAAAATATATAAGAGACCAGGAACAACATCACAAGAGGAAATTATTTCAATAAAAATATAGGGAGTTGTTAAATAGTTTTGACATACTTTATAATGAGAGATATCTTTAATAAAGATGTAGAGAAAATATCACGTCCCTAACGGGACTTAGCTTTTCGTAAGGTTTGTTTTTGCTATAAATATGATGTCCCTAACGGGACATAAAAGTGTACATATTGTGTTTGACAGTAAAAACTATCAGTAAAATCAGTGCTTATAAAAATTTTACTGATTATGTCCTTAACTCCGTAAAAATTGTATAGATTGCTTTCCGGCGGATCAGCCGGGGCTGACGCTATCGTTCGCAATGACGGCCACATTATCGTCATTGCGAGTCACGAAGAATGAGTAGCCTGCCCGCCCACCGGCGGGACAAAGCAATCTTCGGAATCGAAATGACAAAATAGATTCTTTTGAGCCATAAATTAGGAGGATAAAATGAAAAATGTGTATTTAACATTGGGAGTATTGGTTATGAGTGCATCACTTCTCTTGGGGCAATCCAATGCTTTGCATAATCTTTATAACCTTTCCGATGCAAAAACACGGTCAATCAGTCCGGAAAACTTCACCGGGGAGAAAGGAAAAGGTGGTATGGCAACCCTGGAAAAGGGTAGTGCTGCCCGCGCCGCAAGAGAACTAGGACAGGGCTGGAAAGTGAGTCCGTATGTAAGAATCCAACCCGGTGAGACTTTTATAATGGGTGAGATCAAGGACAGCGGAATCATCAATCATATCTGGATGACACCTTCTGGTGTCTACCGTCATTCAATATTCCGTATCTATTGGGATGGTGAAGAAGAAGCTTCTGTAGAGTCACCGGTAGGGGATTTTTTTACTGCCGGGTGGGGTAAAGGTACAGAACCTGATATCAATTCCATGACCATTTGTGTAAATCCGCGGAGCGGGTTAAACTCCTACTGGCAAATGCCCTTTCGCCAAGGATGTAAAATAACCATGGAAAATATTGGTGATAAAGAACTGGTTTTGTATTACCAGATTGATTACACACTTACAGAGGTACCTAAAAATGCTGCCTATTTTCATGCCCAGTTCCGTCGAACAAATCCCTTGCCTTACAAGGAAGACTTTATTATTGTAGATGGTATTAAAGGAAAAGGAAATTATGTGGGTACTTACCTCGCTCACGGTGCCAACAGCCCTGGTTGGTGGGGGGAAGGAGAAATAAAGTTTTATTTGGATGGTGACGATAAGTTTCCGACAATCTGCGGAACCGGTGAAGAAGATTACTTTTGCGGGTCTTATGGATATAATGAAAGAAAGAATAAAAGTGGCGAGGAGATCTATTCAAGTTTCAGCAGTCCATACACCGGATTTTATCATGTCATTGATCCAAAATATAAAGGGAATCAACGCCGATTCGGTCAATACCGCTGGCATATTGTCGATCCCATCCGTTTTGAAAAAGATTTAAAAGTCACCATACAAAGTTTAGGCTGGAAAAGTGAGGGGCGGTATTTACCGCTTGAGGATGACCTGGCATCGGTTGCCTACTGGTATCAAAGTGAGCCTCACAATCCCTTTCCGGCGCTCCCGGCTAAAAAGGACCTAATCATTACCCGGGACTAGAAATTATGAATTTCCGGTTAAATTTAACTTTCCTCAACAAATGATAAAAAAAACTCATCCCCAAACCTGCGTCTAAGCCGCATCTTCGACCTTCTCTTGAGAAGAGAAGGGGCTTTATAAGTCCCTCTCTTTCCAAGAGAGGGATTTAGGGTGAGTTCTTTAAATCAAGTATTTTTAATTTATTAATTATCTAAATCGTTTGATATTTAGGTGAAATTTATGATGAACTAACTTTTAACCGGACATAAATGAATAGATATGTCGATTCTGTTTTCATCATTGCTAGCGTTAGCGTCACAAACGGCTGATCCGCCGAGGCGGAAAGCAATTTTGATGTTTTTGAGGGAGCTCAAAATATAATCGGCTAAATTAATTTATTTACCACAGAAACACACGGATTGACACAGAATATCGAAAATTAAGCGGTTCATTTAAAGTTTAAAGTATAAATAGAATAAGATTTGGTCAATACATTTTTCATTCTTAAAATAAATAATTCCGTGTATTTATTCCGTGGTATTCCGTGGTATTCCGTGGTAAATTATAAAATTCAAATGGGTGGTGGAAATGTCTCAAAATTTAAAGGTGATTGGAGTCATACCGGCCAGGTATGCCTCCTCGCGGTTTCCCGGCAAAATTATTGCCAGTATTGCCGGTAAACCAATGATTCAGAGGGTCTATGAGCAAGCAATAAAATCAGAAGTCCTTGACGAATTAATTGTTGCCGTGGATAACCAAATAGTCTATGATGTGGTTCAATCGTTTGGTGGAAAAGCGATGATGACCGCACCCCACCATCAATCCGGAACCGAACGTATTGCCGAAGTAATGGAAAAGATCGAGGCTGATATCGTCGTTAATATTCAGGGTGATCAGCCGCTGTTCGATTCTACAATGATCACAGAAACTGTGCAGCCTCTGCTGGACAATCCCGCAATAGAAATGTCGACAATAAAAACTAAAATTGACGAAGAGTTTTATGATGATCCTGGTGTTGTGAAAGTAGTGACCGATATTAAGGGATATGCCCTTTATTTTTCCCGATCCCTGATTCCATTCTCGCGGGATGGTAAAAAAATTGATGTTTATGAGCATGTCGGCTTATATGTTTATAGAAAGGATTTTTTATTGAAAATTGCAAAAATGCCACAGACTTCCTTAGAAAAAATTGAAGCGCTGGAACAATTAAAAGTGTTGGAAAACGGTTATAAAATATTTGTTGTGGAAACAAAATGTGATAAGGCATCCGGTATGAGTGTGGATACGCCGGAAGATCTGCAGAATATAGAAATAATAATCAATCGCAGTTTCTAAAAATTGTTGATCTTTTAAAAGAATAAAAACCTAAATTATTTTACCACGAAGAACCTAGGGCTCACCCTTCAGGTGAGCGACGGCCTCTGGCCGTTTAAATTAGAATATATAAAAAGCTTTAACCACGAAGTGCACGAAGCACACGAAGTTTTTAAATATTAATATAATCTTTTAATTAACATCGCTCGAGATAAAAGAATAGTCAATATAAGATCTTAGTGATCTTCGTGAACTTCGTGTGCTTCGTTGTTCATAATAATTGGATAACTTTAATAAAATAATTAGTCTTCTGAATCCGTGGACAAATAAAATATATGAAAGG
>CAZBBC010000155.1:0-10101 GCA_964489835.1 uncultured Calditrichota bacterium | reverse complement strand
CAAATCCCGGTTTCCGAACCTCACGGTGACTGGGAAATTTTTGTAGATGCTGTTAGTGGTACTATTGTCCATGTAAAAAATTGCATGATGTTTGGCGATGGGGGTACCGGGAGCGGGATGGTCTGGGCTCCGGATCCCCTGACGACAGCGAAACAATATTATGGCGGTGCTATTAATGGAGATTTTGTTGATGATGGTGATAATGATCATCCATCGCTTAATGATCAGCGAATCATTGTCCCCTTAAATAATCTTGCTTATGTAGATAGTCTGAACGCCTATGTCCTGGAAGGTCCCTATGTAAAATTGGCAGACATAGAATCTCCCTTTGAAGAATTTCCCTATTTTGCGGATCCTGATAGCTTTATCTTTACGCGCAAGGAGCAGGGTTTTGAGGATGTGATGGTCTATTATCATATCGATCAATCTTACCGCCGGCTTCTTGACTTGGGATTTTCCGTCAATGGCTTAATGGAATTTGAAGCTGATCCGCACGGATTTTCAGGGGAAGATAATTCCTATTATTCGCGTTTTGGGAATTTTTGTGTCTTCGGCGAAGGAGGTGTAGATGACGCCGAGGATGCCGCTATCATCTGGCACGAATATGCCCATGCGATTCAAAATAATATATCAGTGGCAAATTATAATTATGGGTATGAAACATTATCCCTGCTGGAAGGTTGTTCTGACTATTGGGCCGCTTCCTATAAACGGCGGGTCAGTCCTTCCTTTGGCTGGGAGCAGGTTTTTTTGTGGGATGCGGGCATCCGATCCGCGGAAGGGGATACGACTTTCTGGGCCGGGCGACGGTGTGATCTGAATTGGCACTATCCGGAAGATTATACGATCTTTGCAGGTACTCATAAAGGAGGACAGATCTGGTCTTCGACGCTAATGCATATCTGGGGGACATTGGGTGCGGAAATAACCGACAAATTGTTTATTGCCAGTCATTACTTTTGGGGTCCGCACCCGGGTTTTGAGGAAGCGGCTCTGGCTTTTATTCAGGCTGATCGTAATATAAACAATGGGAATAATCTGGCGGTCATATCCCAATGGTTTGATTATCACGGTTTGATAGATATTCATAAGTATCAGCCGCACATTGTACACCAACCGCTCCCGGATACGGAGGATCTGATCGGTCCCTATACCATCCGCTGTCAGATTATTCCCGTAGAAGCCGGTTTAGATTCTACGAATCTGTGGCTGATTTGGGGCAATGACAGCACGATGGCTGATTCTTTGAAATTACAGGCATCCGGGAATAATTATTACACGGTTGCAATCCCGGGTGTGATTGAACCACAGCAAGTGAATTATTATATCTATGCCGGAGACTCTGTCGGTCTATCTGCCGTTTCTCCAGCAGATGCTCCATTGAGATTTCATTCATTCTATGCGGGACCTGATACCATTCCACCGGAAATATTACACACCCCTGTTAAAGATCTTCAAATTTCTTCCTGGCCGGCAGAGGTATCGGCGGTTGTGACAGATAATATTGGGATTGATAGTGTCTGGGTGGAATATATGATCAATGACAGCCTGCCCGCCTACTCATTCCAACTCACCGAAATCGATAGTGGTTTCTATACCGGACTATTTTATCCCGATTCAGGAAATATTACAGCAGATGATACTGTTTTTTATCGTTTGCTGGCCAGGGACTCATCGAGTAATTTTAATGAAGCAAGGCATCCCTCCGCTGGTTTTTATTCATTTGCTGTGTACCAACGACCACCGGCACCAGCCAATGTTCAGATCATTAGTCATAATAGCAATATCCTATTGACATGGGATGTGGTTGAAGAAAATGATAATATTTTTTATAAGATTTTTAAAAGCGATAGCGACAGTAACTTTTCATTTTTTGATTCAACAACAACAGATACTTACACGGATACATCCGTTATTTTAGGCGATCGATACTTTTATTACCTGAGAACCATCTCTGATCAATGGGAGAGTGATCCTTCTGATACGGTTAATGCCCTGGTAGAAGAGATCGTATCCCTGGAGAAAAGTACACTTTTGCCGGTTAAATTTGCACTCTGGCAAAATTTTCCTAATCCCTTCAATCCAAGCACAGTAATCAGTTGGCAGTTGGCAGCAAGCAGTAATGTTGATTTGAGTATTTTTAACTTATTAGGACAAAAAGTAGTCACGCTCATTTCAGAGAAACAGCCGGCAGGATATTATCGGGTGGAATGGGATGCAACGGATTTTGCCAGTGGCATCTATTACTACCGATTGGAAGCAGGTGAATTCCGAGAGGTGAAAAAAATGATCCTTTTACGGTGAGAAAGAATTAGAGGTGTCACCATGTCTAAACTTGATCTAAAAAAAGCCAAATTTGCTACCTTATGTGTACATGGAAGCGGTGGCGTTGATCCTGCCACCGGGGCAGTTTCTATCCCCATTTATCAGAGTTCTACTTTTGCATTTGAAAGTGCCCGTGCCGGTGCAGAAATATTTGCCGGAGAGAGAGAGGGTTATGTCTATACCCGTATTGGAAATCCTACCCAGGAAGCGCTTGAACGGGAAATCGCTTTTCTTGAAAATGGAGAAGCAGCCTTAGCCTTTGGGTCCGGTATGGCCGCCATATCATCGGTTATTCTCTCTCTTTGTAATAATGGTACTAATATCGTATCGAATAATACACTGTATGGGGGAACCCATCAATTATTTATGGAGACGTTCCCAAGATATAATATAGAAATCCGCGAGGTGGATGGAATATATCTCGATAATTTCGCAAAAAGTATCGATGGAAATACACGTGGCATTTATATTGAGACTCCGGCTAATCCGACCCTGGCTATTATTGATATTGCAGGCTGTGCGCAAATTGCCCATAAACACAAAATACCCTTGATTGTCGATAATACTTTTTGTACACCGTATTTTCAAAAACCGCTCGATCTCGGCGCAGATATTGTGGTCCATTCAGCAACGAAATATATCGGTGGTCACGGTGATACCGTTGCCGGTCTGGTCATTGGAAAAAAAGATTACATCAGTGATCTGCGGGGAAGTATCCTGCGTGATATCGGCGGTATTATCAGCCCACTCAATGCCTGGTTGCTTGTACGTGGTTTGAAAACGCTGGCCATAAGGATGCAGCGACATGAAGAAAACGCATTAGACGTAGCTAAATATCTTGCCTTCCATCCAAAAATATCAAAAGTCTGGTATCCGGGTTTGACCACCCATCCGCAATACAAGCGCGCCTGTGAGCAGATGACCGGGTTTGGTGGTATTGTGTCATTTGAAATAAAAGGAGGGCGCAAAGCGGGTGAGAAGTTGATGAATAGTGTTCGGTTGTTTGTTTTAGCTGTCAGTCTTGGTGATGTCGACTCCCTGATCGAACATCCGGCATCAATGACCCATTCTACCTATAGTACCGAAGAACTGGAGAAATTAGGTGTTTCTGAAGGCTTTGTCAGGCTTTCCGTTGGAATTGAAGATCGTCATGATTTAATAAATGATTTGTCTCAGGCATTGAGACGGGTTGATATCCGGTAAAAGTTTTTTATAGCAACTAAAACCGTTCACGGCTCTTAAATACATTTCAGAAGGCAGGCTGATGACCTGAAATTGGTGATCCGCTTTTATCACCATCAATCCCAAAGTGTTTGTATTTATTGCTGTCAGCCTGTATGGTATGTGTTATAGTATCGTTCTATCCTGACAACTGAATGTTTATTTGACAGATTTTGATTTGCATCGACCGTTTTATCCTGTCCCCGGAAAATCTGAGAGACCGCTCATTTATATCTTTCAACGATCACCCGCTTACCTGATGATTTATATTTTATTTTAAAATGCCTTCTATTTATGCAAAACTGAGAGTGATATTATTGCATTTGTTTGAGTGTTATTTTAAATTATTAGATTTCCAAAATTGGTCTGGATGATTGATTAATACCTTCATTTAGAATAAAAAGAAAGGGAAACTCATGCAAAGATTGTCGCCATTTATATTAATCATACTCTTAGGATCTTTATTCTTCAGCTGTTCAAAGAAAAAAGAAGAAGCGGAATATTTTGCGCTCGCTAAAGAACAGTATAGCAAAGAGGCGTTCAAGGAAGCGGTAATTAATTTTAAAAATATCATTGAATATTATCCTGACGGAAAGCATGCGGCAGAGGCAACATTTATGATTGGATTTATTTATGCCAATAGCATCAAGGATTTTGATGAAGCCAAGAAATATTACACCGCTTTCATTGAAAAATACCCGAATCATGATCTGGCGGACGACGCAAATTATGAATTGAAGACATTGGGACAGGATATAAACGAATTACCGATTTTTAAAAATTCAGAAAATAATAAAAAATAAACAGGGGACCAGTAAAATGGGAACCTTGAATCGATTTTTGTAGTAAAAAAGCCTGGGACTTGTTGAAATAATTATTTTCCTGATAGAATGCTGCGGCGCATCTCCGTATTCAATGGTGGGAAAAAGTACTATTTCGCGATATTATCCCAAGGAAAACATAGAGGTTGGAAAAATTATGCGTTATATTTTTTCGCTGATTATTATTGGATATTTGTTAGTGCCTGTATTTTCGCAGCCGACTGGTGATACGGGGGAAAGCGAGATACAGTTACGGACATATATTGAACAGGAGAATATTCCCCTGAACCGGGAAGTGATCTTCCACATCGAATTAAATTGGCCGGGCGATTTGAGTCGTTATAAAATCTCTGAAATTATTGAACCCACGGTTACCAATTTAACCACGCGTGGCAGCGGATCATCAAATAAAGTCAAAACGGATGGTGAGGGCAATTTAAATTCCATTAAAGAGATCACATTTTATTTTCGTCCATTGGAAATGGGAATGGCTTATATCGATGGCGTGATTATTAATTACCAGGATACGGCAACTCAGAAAGATGAGAGTCTGATTTCTAGCAGGATTGGTGTCAAGATCATTGAACCATTACCGGAACCTTCACCCAACAACACATTCACAACCCTGTTAGGTGCTGTCTTTCTCCTGTTGATGATTGGTTTCGCGATTTATTTTTATCTGCGATATAAGAAAAAACAACGAGAGGCAAAGGAGCAAGCGTTTTCCGGCGTAGAGGAAACAGTGGAAGAAAAATACCTGCGCTTATTGAAAGAGACTGTACATTTTAATACAGATAACATAAAAGACAGCTTAGGTGATCTGGCACATCTTCTAAATGGTTATATCTCAGAACGTTTTAATGTTCCAGCCTCAAGCATGTCAGATGAATCTCTTTTTCAGGCATTAGCAGAGAGGGAACTTTCTGAAGAATCTTTAAGTAGAATAAAAGATTTTTATGTTAAAGCTAATCTTGTCAAGTTCGCCGGTGAACCTGTGAATGAATCTGGTTTTCACCGCTTATATGATACTATAGAGCTTGTACTGGAGAATCAAAAGTCTATCAATGCAGAGGAGGATAAATGAATCCGGATATTAAGGCCATTAATGAAAGGATACTGAAAGAGAGTGCGTTTATTGAAAAAATTGTTAGTGAAATAGGCAAAGTCATCGTAGGCCAAAATTATATGGTCGAACGATTGCTAATCGGATTGTTGGCAAACGGTCATATTCTTTTGGAAGGAGTTCCAGGTTTGGCAAAAACATTAACCGTTAAGACACTTTCCAGAACCATTAAAACTAAATTTCAGCGCATTCAATTTACGCCTGATCTGCTGCCTGCGGATTTATTGGGAACCCTGATTTTTAATCAAAAAGACGGTGATTTTACAACAAAAAAAGGACCGATTTTTTCGAATTTGATTTTGGCTGATGAGATCAATCGCTCTCCGGCAAAGGTTCAGAGTGCTCTTCTAGAAGCGATGCAGGAACGACAGGTCACCATTGGCGAAAATACGTTTCTCCTGGAAGACCCGTTTCTTGTCCTGGCAACCCAAAATCCAATTGAACAGGAAGGGACCTATCCACTTCCGGAGGCTCAGGTTGACCGTTTTATGTTAAAATTAAGTGTCGGCTATCCCTCTCCGGAAGAAGAGCTTGAGATAATGCGCCGGGTTACAAAAACAACAAATTTTGAGGTAAAACCGGTTATATCTCCTGCCGAGATTATAAAAGCCAGAGATGCCGTCAGACAAATTTATATTGATGAAAAGATTGAAAAATATATCGTTGATATTGTCTTTGCCACAAGAAATCCGGAGCAATACGGATTAACTGAATTGAGCGATCTAATTACCTATGGCGCATCACCAAGGGCTTCGATCTATCTTGCCATGGCAGCCAAAGCACACGCTTTTCTGCGTCGGCGCGGATATGTTACACCTGAGGATGTGCGGTCTATCGGTATGGATGTCATGCGTCACCGAATTATATTGTCCTACGAAGCCGAAGCTGAGGAAGTCGGGACAGAAGATGTCATCCGTAAGATACTGAATCGTGTAGAAGTGCCTTAAACTGCTAATCAAACGATTGTAAAAACAATAATTTCTTCATAGGGGTCCTTTGGATAAATCGAGGGCTCAAAAAGATTCCATGGGAAAAATTTTAAAATTGAGTATTACCGTTAATGATTCCTAAAGAGATATTAAAAAAAGTTAAGAGAATAGAAATTGCTACCCGGGGATTGGTAAATGAAGTATTCTCCGGTGAATACCACTCCGTGTTCAAGGGGCGTGGGATGGAATTCGCCGAAGTTCGTGAATACCAGCTGGGAGATGATATCCGGAATATTGACTGGAACGTAACAGCACGCAGCGGACACCCTTATGTAAAAGTGTTTGATGAGGAACGAGAATTAACGGTCATGCTGTTGGTCGACGTTTCTTCCAGTGGGAACTTCGGGACCACAAACCAGATGAAAGGTGAGGTGGCTGCTGAACTTTGTGCCGTCCTCGCTTTTTCTGCCATAAAGAACAACGATAAAGTCGGGTTGATTATCTTTTCTGATAAAATTGAAAAATTTATTCCCCCAAGAAAAGGGAAACAACATGTTCTCCGTGTTATTCGTGAAATCCTATTTTTTAAACCGGAAGAATCCCGCACAAATCTTAATGTTTCTCTCGAATACCTCACCCGGGTGATTAAGCGAAGAAGTATCGTCTTTCTGATCTCAGATTTTTTAACCGAAAATTATGAGAAATCGCTTCAGGTCGTAAATAAGAAGCATGATATCATTGCCATAAATATTGTTGATCCTAGAGAAGTGGAAATGCCCAGCATTGGATTTGTCGAGCTGGAAGATGCGGAAAGCGGTGAAACTATTATTGTCGATACAACAAATCCGGCCATTAGAGGAAGTTTTTATTCACAATCAAAAGAGGAGAGGGATAACAGAGAAAAATTTTTCAAATCGATTGGCGTGGATAATATTACGATAAAAACTGATCAATCTTACGTTGAACCGATAACAAAATTTTTCAGGATGCGGGCCAAAAGATTAGCATATTAATATTGGGATTTTTTCCACGGAGACCAGAGATAAAGATATAATCATACCGCAGCATATTGCTGCAAACAAAAAAAATAGACCACGGATTTTCCGTCAAAGCCGGATCAGGCGAAGACTGACACGGATTAACACGGATTGACACAGATTTTATTTAAAAATTATTTTTATTTTAGTTTTAATCCGCGTAAATCAGTGTCAGTCAATCACTTGATCCGGCCTTAGACGGAAGTCTGCTTGCCCGGCTATGATGGGATCCGGCTTAGAAGGATAATCCAAGGATAAAAAAAATTAATCCGTGCAAATCTGTGGAATCCGTGGATAAAAGTTTTTAAAATTTTTACTAATCGCCCCGGCGATCCGCGGCGGAAATAACAAAGTTTTTGGTTATAATAGCATAAAGAATATTAAGTACAACTATTAAAAAAAGGTACCATGGAAAGTATATATCATAACAAATATATCAAATACTCGATAGTACTGATTTTTGGAACGCTTTTCTCTTTATCCTGCCGGGAAAATTCAAAACCGCTGCTTGACGCGGACAAGAAAATTAATTTAGCGAATACTTTTTATAACAATGAACTCTATGAAGCGGCGGTCAGGGAGTACGAAGACTATCTTGCTAATTATACTGTTGAGCAAAAAAGACAGGCCAATATCTATTACCAAATAGCCAATATCTATTTTGAGCGTCTCAAAGATTATGATAAGGCCCTGGAAAATTATTTCAGGATAAAATATCTGTATCCGGAAAGTACACTGCAATCAGAAGTCGGCAAAAGAATTGTCAATTGTCTGGAAAGACTTGAACGCTCTCAGGACGCACAACGGATTCTCGAAAAAGAAACCGCCCTAAAACCGGAAGAGATCAAGCAGAGCCGGCCCGGTGAGATTATTGCCATGATAGGGGATAAGAAGATTACCCAGGGTGATCTGGATTTTGAAATAGAACAGTTGCCGCCTTATTTGCAAGCACAATTTAAGAAAAGGGATCAAAAGGTTGCTTTTCTGCAACAATATATTGCCGAAAATCTGCTTTATGATTCCGCAAAACGTAAAAATTTGGATAAGGATAAGGAAATCATTGAAGCCGCTTTTCGCGCCAAGAAGGGATTAATGGCACAGAAAATCCTTCAGGAAGAGATCCGGAAAATGGTTGAGATCGATCAGTCGGATGTTGAACTGTATTATAAAGCTAATATAGAAAAATATGCTGAAAAAGATAAGAATGGAAAAATTACCAGACAGAAAACATTCCCGGAATGTGCCGAGAAGGTTGCTCAGGATATGTTCCAGGAGAAGCAGCAGGAAGCTTATCAACAGCTACTCGATCGACTAATGAAGGCAGAGAATGTTACTATTTATGAAAAACGAATAAAGTAACAGAAATTAACAAAGTTTTTGGTTATAATAACATAATTGAAGGCAGATGATAAGAATTTTAGTTTTTCTGGTATCAGTCCTACTGATTACCGACCTGTTATTTTCTCAGGATACAAGACCGTTAATAGAAGTTACCTCAGCCGTAGACACATCCCGAATTACTATCGGCGATCGTATTACATATACGATAACGATCGATTATGTGGATACGATGCGGATTGAAAAACCGGGCGAAGGGGTGAATCTAGGACAGTTTGAAATCAAGGATTATAAAATATACGATCCGGTGCAGGATCAGGGTCGAATCTTGCAAAAGTATGAATATGTTGTTAGTGTTTTTGACACCGGCTCATTTGTAATCCCACCATTTCCGGTGGCCTATTTTCCAACTGATTCTATAGCAGATTATAAAATTATCACCGCAAGTGCGATCAAGATTTACGTGGAATCGGTGATTCAGGATGAAGAAAGACAACTGCGGGATATAAAACCACCGATAAATATCCCTTACAATTATTTTCTCCTGATCTCAGTAATTGGCTCTGTCCTGCTTATCGGTCTGATAATGTATCTCGGTTACCGGTTGTATAGAAAACGGAAGGAAACCGGATATCTTTTAAAACCGCCGGAACCCGCAAAGCCTGCCCACGAAGTTGCTTTAAATGCGCTCAGTGAATTGATGGAGAAAGATCTTATTAGCAAGGGTCTCGTTAAGCAATTTTACAGCGAGATATCGGAAATCGTGCGGCGTTATATTGAAGGTCGTTATTTTGTCCTGGCGCTGGAGGAAACTAGTACCGAGATATTGCTGGAGCTAGAGGGTCAGGAGTTATCCGAGATCGCTTACCAAAATGTGCGGGAGTTACTGCAATTATCCGATCTGGTGAAGTTCGCCAAATATCTCCCAACAGATGAGGAAAATGAAAATGTTGTCTTGTGGGCAAAGGAATTTATAGAAGAAACAAAAGTCATTTTTAAATTAGTTACAACTCCGGAAACTGAGGAATCCGGCGCTGTGGAAACAATTGAATCGTCCGCTGAAACAATAACAAAATAAATGGAAATCTATCAGGATTTCACAGGCTTGGGAAGCGGGTAAGAATATATTCTATTAAAATGCAAACGTAAAATAAGTTAAAAATAGTGGAGGATCGAAAGTGATCGAAGTTAATGAATTAACACGCTACTATGGGCAAAAACAGGCCATATCCAATGTGTCGTTCAAGGTAAAAAAAGGGGAAATATTGGGTTTGTTGGGTCCCAATGCGGCCGGCAAAACCACGACC
>CAZBBC010000154.1:0-10263 GCA_964489835.1 uncultured Calditrichota bacterium | reverse complement strand
AGTCCCTCTCTTTCCAAGAGAGGGATTTAGGGTGAGTTCTTTAAATCAAGTCTTTCTGTGTATTATTTATATCACCTATTCGCGTATTGTGGAGAAACTAATGAAACATAAACAAGCAGAACATGTCGCGGTTGCTATCATTGGTGCTGGTCCGGCCGGCATCGGAGCCGCGGTGGGATTAGGAAAACAAGGCATCAAACCTATTGTCATCATTGACCGGCAGAAAGAAATGGGTGGAATTCCGGCTTTATATAAGAAAAAAAAGAATAGCCTGGCAACATTTGCTGCCTGGACCCGGGGTCGGATGCTCACCGGAGAAGAGTATGCTCAGAAACTGCGTGATAAATTGTCAAAATATGATATACATCTCTGGAATGAGAGTCAGGTTTTGGATATTGATTCCAAGGGGAAAGGAATAACTTTTATCAGTCCGGGAAAAGGTTATAGTGACGTGACCGCCGAGGCAGTAATCATGGCCTGTGGTGCACGGGAAAGGTCACTGGCGGAACGGGGATGGGTGACGGGACCCCGCCCGGCAAGGATATTTTTTACCAAACATTTGCTGGATCTAATCGACGGAAATGATTGTTTTCCCTTAAAAAAGCCGGTAATCATTGGTTCCGATCTGGTGGCTTACGCCGCTGCCGCAAAATTGAAAACAATGGGTGCATCGGATGCGATCCTAATCGATACGCCTCACCGACCGCAGTGTTCGCTCCCCGAAAGGCTCTATTTCCGGCGATGGGCAAAATCCGAGTACCGTGGAAGGGTCAAAAATCTTAAGGTGATCGGTAATCATGTACCTTCGGCTGTGAAATTAGCCGATGGCGAACTGATCCCCTGCGATGGTATCGTGGTTAGTGGCGAGCTGATTCCAAACAGCGAACTGGCGTTACTGGGTAACCTGAAAGTGGAATTGCCTTCCCGTAAACCAATTTTAAAAAAAGGTTATCGCCTATCCGAAAGCGGGTGGTTTGCCACCGGAAATATATTAGGCGGTTTTCATGGGGCCGAATGGTGTTATTTTAACGGCCAGCGCGTTGCCCGTTCGGTTGTAAAATATCTTTCTGATTCATCCAAATAGTTCAAAAGACAACATAATTGAAAATATTTTATAACTCAAAAATTAATTAAAAATAATAAATAGGCTATTTTTTAATCTAATAAAATATTTGAATTATAATTCGTGCTAAGTGGAGTAATAATCTATGATTTTTTGATAATGCGGCAATTCGATAAAGGATGGGAATATGACCTTTGACCAGATAATAATTTAGCTGATGGCGATCGGAATTTTAATTGGCGGAACAAACTAAAGGAGATTAAACCAGTGGCTGCACCGGAAATTGTGTTTTTTGATATGGATCATACGGTAATATCCATCGATTGTGATGTTTCATGGAAGTACTTTCTTGCCGATGAAGGATTGGCACCAGCTACTGACCGGTCAAAAGCAGATCATTTTCTGGATCTTTATCACAAAGGATTGACTAATATCGATCAGTTTATCAAGTTTCAATTGAAGGAGTTTGTCGGTCGCACACCGGATGAGATGCGGAGTCTGACCAAACGTCATTTTGATACCCGGTTGAGCGATAAAGTTTATCCACAGGCTATTCAAGAGATCAATGGTTATCTGGCGCATGGGGCACGGGTAGCTCTACTTACCGGCACAAATCGAATTATTGCCGAACCCATTGCCCATTATCTGGGTGTGACTGATTTATTAGCGACGGAACTGGAAGTTAAATATGAGCGGTTTACCGGAAAAGTTATCGAGCCATTTTTAATGAAGGAGGGCAAGGTAAAGATGGCTGAATCCTATTGTCATAGCCACCATTCCTCAATTCATACTACCGCCTTTTACGCCGACAGCATCACCGACCTGCCCTTATTGGAAAAGGTCGGCCAGGCGGTAATCGTTAATCCCCGAAACCAGGATCTCGCTGATCTGGCTCAATCACGGAAATGGGTGGTTAAGCGCTGGACATAAAGAACAAATTCTAAGCACTAAATCCTAAATCCGAAACAAATCCGAAATCTCAAAAAACAAAATTCAAAGTCACTTTTTGGAATTTTGTTATTGGGATTTGTTTCGGATTTCGTACTTAGGATTTAGGATTTATCACTAGTAGCGCGTAGGGGAATCGAACCCCTGTTACCGGCGTGAGAGGCCAGCGTCCTAACCGCTAGACGAACGCGCCACTTAATTAAATTCGAAATCCGAAATACGAAGCACGAAATAATCTTTAAATCTAAAATTCAAAACACCAAGCAAATTTAATTTGATCTTACACCTTTTTGTTTTGAATTTCGATATTCGGATTTGTTTCGGATTTAGAATTTCGAATTTCGAATTTAAACTAGTACGCCCGCCAGGAGTCGAACCCGGAACCTTTTGGTCCGTAGCCAAACGCTCTATCCAATTGAGCTACGGGCGCATCTCACATGTCATCTAATATCAATACCTTACAGAATTGTTTGTTTTTACGAACTTTTTAAAAGTACCGATTTTACTGTATTATTACTGTATTTTTATTAAATCTAAAATTAATAATTATTTGCAGATATGTCAACTTTCTTTAGCGGTCATGCCATGCAACACTTTCATCCTTTTCGAAGAAATTATAAAATATGATACAATAGTCAAAATGTCATTTTGTCACTTTTTTTGAATCAAAATAATAATTTTTGCATCAAACTATTATAACCGGGAGAAATAATTAATCAGTAAAACAACAAAGAGGAAATTAACGATGACTAAAATTCATTTTTTAATCGTAGTGGTATTATTATTTATGATACCATTACAGGCTCAGGTTCTTGGTCCCTGTGGATCCGGCAATGAGGCTACTGAGCCACAAACAAGTAAGACCGCAGCTGTTACTGCGGATCTGACTATAAACCCGGTTCCTTTACCGGGACAGCAGGCCATCGATTTTCAATTAGCAGCTGTGGTTGGCAGTGATATTAAAAATATCAAATTATCGGATTACGATGGTAAATGGCGCATCGTCTGTTTTTTCCCGGCCGCCTTTACATTTGTCTGACCAACAGAACTATCCGCAGTTGCGGAAAAATATGAAGAATTAAAAAAGTTAAATGTTGAGGTCATTGCTATCAGTACAGACACTCATTTTACTCACTGGATGTGGAAAAAAACCTCGCCAACCGTAAAAAATGTAGAATATCCGATCGCCGGTGATCCCAGTGGTGCTGTGTCACGCGCCTATGGTGTTTGGAACCCGGCGACTGGTCTTAATCAGCGTGGTCGTTTTATCATTAATCCGGAAGGTAAAATAATGGGGGTAGAGATATTAACCGGTCCCGTGGGACGAAATGTCGATGAACTGATCCGTCAGATTAAAGCCATGCAGGCAGTGGCTAAAAATCCAGGAAAAGCGGCACCGGCAGGTTGGAAACCGGGTGAGAAACTTATCGGTACCGGGAAAGAATTTATCGGAAAATACTAAAAACCTTAAGCCTCTGACTCCCGGCAGAGGTTTATTTATTTGTATTTTGTCAAGCCTTCTCAAATAAATCTTTTTTTTAAATTGTTAGTATTTTCCGATCCTAAAACATTTTTATTTTAGACAGGATTACGGGATTTACTGGATTCAAATTTTAGCAAAAATTTTAAATACTTTTATCCACGGATTAGTCCACGGATTACACGGATTTTCACAGATTTATTTTTTTTGTCCTTGGAGTATCGTTCCAAGCCGGATCCCGTCATAGCCACGTCTGCGTCGGGCAGAAAGTAGCGTATCAGATCTGGATTAATGACCCACCCCGTCTCGCTACGCTCGACACCCCTCCCTATCCGGCAAAGCCGGACAGGGAGGGGCTGGGGGAGGGTCCGTGGACTATTTTTTTTTTGTTTGCAGCATCGCTGCGGTATGAATAGATCAGATTAATTGAAATTACCCAATTTATTGATGATGAATTATTTTTTCACAACAACGTCGATCAATCGGTACGCATAATCGGCCGGATAGCGCTCCCTGTCACTACCGGGATCTTCATAATCAAGACCGCCGCCACGAATAACGATTTTATAAACATCATAGCGACCGATTATTTCCCGATAGGTTTTTCCCGGCGCCTCATTTTCCTCTTCGGTAAACATATTGACATCACCAATACGGAAATATGACGTGTTCTCATACAATCCGCCCATGATACTGCCCGGCCGGTAAAAACCGTTGGTCATCCCATAGATAACCCTTTGCATCTTCTGTATATACTCATTGGCTTCTTCAAAGGTTTGCACAGATTTCTCCTTAAACCGGTCTTGTGTAAACATTTTCTGGACCCAGGCAGGGTGCTGACCCTTCAGATTGTCTGCGTATGACCGTTTTACCATTTGGCCGTGACAGTTGGAGAGATCTTCACCTTCGCCCCACCATTCGACGATATTATAATTTGGAGTAGAGCAGCCAGACCCCACAATAGTGACCGAAACAATCGGTTTTTCCTCATTAATTGTTATGGACCCCATTGGGAGCATCTCCACACCCTTGTCACTATATTCCAGCCAATAGTCCATTTTTACATTCTTATACGCGAATGGTGCCCTGTAAACGTGATGTTCTTCTTCATAGATCTCCATTTCCTGGATCTCACCTAGTTTGACGTCGTCCTTAGGGGTTCTAAAGACATACATACTGCCCTCCCTTGGCTCGAGATGATATGAAGGTACTTTTTCCTCCGGGGAGGGCCAGATTAATTTCGTTTGCGCCATCGCATAATTTGAGAGCAAGCCCAAAACCATTACGGCCACCATCACTTTGCAACTGATAAATAATGAACGGTTAATTCTTGACATGATTAACTCCTCTCTATATTTTGACAGGTGATGAATGATTGCTCCTTTGTAGAATACGATATCAGGAAAATAGGCTATTCGGGACTTTCTTTTATTGTACCGGAATCGAGAATCAATCGATTACAGACCGAATAATTCTTTGACGGCCAAGACTGCTGTATACGAGATAAAACAGGTAAACACAAAGGCAGTACCCATTCCGAGATTTAGTAAAGTGCCAGCCTTCTGTTCGCCCATTAGCTCCTTTTGATTTACAAGGTAGATTATACCCAGGATAACCAAAGGAAGAACAAACACTTGCGAAACCTGTGTTGCGATCTGCGCTATTATGGGATTTGCGCCGAGGATAGGTACTATCAATCCCATCAAACAAGCGACTGCTGCTAGAATACGAAATAACCTCGACCTTATGTCCAATTCCCCCTTGCGGTAATCGGCGATTAATAAAGGTGCCACCATCAGCATAGGGAAAACCGAAGAAAGACCGGCGCTCAACACCCCAACGAGGAACAATGCTACAGCATACTTACCAAGCACTGGTTCTAAAAGATATACCATATCCAGAACTTTGGATATGGTAAGCCCCTCATGAAACAGCGCTCCCGTTGCAGCGGCCATGATAGATCCGCTGATGACAAACATCAATAAAGTGGCGACGAAGGCATCCCGATTCTGTTTCTTGATATCGGTTTTTTTCCATCCTTTTCCCTTCATCAAAAGCGGCCGAACGATAAAGGTCGGAGCAGCCATGGTCGTACCCACAAAGGCAGCAACCATTAGATTGGCCCCGGCGATCTGGGGAATGGAGGGAAGCAAACCTATAGCTATATCTCTGGGGGAAGGTAGAACAATGAACATTGACAAGATAAATGAGATTCCCAGGACAGAAACAAAAAGTACCAACACCTTTTCGATAAATGAATACCTGCCGACTAAGAGCATACCATACATAACGACCAGTATAAAAACGGCTATACCCAGCACAGCCCAATAATTTTCAGGATTAAGCCCGGGCATGAAGAGACGCATACCTTCGTATAAGGCGTTTGCCGAAAGTCCGACCAAACCGGAGAGGCAGAACCATTGTCCGGTAATGACGCCCAGCATGGTCAGCAGAGCGATAGTTCTCCCAAACTTGAGTTTGGTCCTGAAGCTATGAATCGCTGTCTCACCCGTGACGATGGCATATCGACCATAGGCTTCCATCAATGCCCAGGAAAACAGGCAACTCAAGGCCAGTACCCATAGCAGTTGCATTCCATACTGAGACCCGGCTTTTGCCATAGAAGTCACACTGCCTGTGCCTATCGTGTACCCAATGCAGAAGAATCCAGGTCCAACTAAAAGAAGCGTGAGCCAGATTCTGTTACAGCGATATTCAAGTTTTCTCCTCATTTTTATAGAGAAACATCAAACGTAACACGTAAAACATGAAAACTTCTCACTCGGAGTCTGTCCTGAAGACCAAAGGGTAGAACGAATAAAATAAAACTAACTCAACATTTGATAATTCGCAATTATATTATCATATTAAGTTATAATCAGTACTTATAAAGATATTGTCAAAAGCTCCATGAAAAAATAAAAAATTGGATTAGAATCTGAAACCACTAGGCCAGCAGGCGTACACCAAGAAGGCATCTTTCGACCTATTGGTCTTAAGGACAGGCGCCGGTGACAAAGAAAGTCAGCATTTATTTAACCGTAAATCAGATCCTTCGACCTTACGGTCTTCAGGACAGGCTCCGCACGCGAAGCCCACGAAGATAATAAAAATATTTAAAAACTTCGTGTACTCTGTGTCTTCTCCGTATGCGGTGGTTATTATTGACTTTACCTTCTTTTAATCCGGGAGTTATTTATGAAACGACGTGAATTTTTAGCATCATTAACTTCAGCGACACTATCCTATATTGCTTTTGGATGTAACCACAAAGCAGACACATCTACGCCAAACATCCTGTTTTGTATTGCCGATGATGACGGTTATTTAAATTGTGATGGAAGCCCGGCGAAAACGGAAATATTAAACCAGAACAGAAATTCTGTAAACAAGGAATACTGGACATTTGGATTTGGGTATTATTTGGGATTTGGGATTTAAAATTTCGAATTTTATTTTGGATATTCCGATTAATCAGCGATTTTCCAAGTTTAATTAATCAGACAATAGTTTCGTTTTAAACGCAGAAAACGCCGAGTTCGCTGAGGAAGATAATAATAAATAAACAATACAAAATACAACAAGAGTAATAATTACTTTATAGGATTTATAAAAATATTTTGTATCTTTTACTTTGTATATTTTATTAAGTCTCTCTGCGTTCTTTGCGATCTCTGCGTTTAGTTTTATTATCCTGCGTCAAAGTTTCTAATGACCATTATTCAGCCGCGCTAACATTTTCTTTGCCATCCTCTGCTCGGGATATAATGATAAAACCTTCCGGTATAGTACCGCTGCTTTGCCCTGAAATCCCTGGGCATAATATATATTGGCCAATGTCAGGTTTGACTTTACATTATGTGGATCTCCCTGTAACTCAGTCTCCACCTCATTGACCACGACATCGATGATATTTATACCTTCATAAAAAGGTCCTAAAGTTGGATATCTGATAAAATAGGCAGGATCAATCCGAACCACCTGTTTATACTGCTCTAACGCTTTCGATTTCTCACCCCGATTTTCATAAAATTTTGCCAAAACAATACGGGTTTTGACTAATTGAGGATTAATCCGCAAGGTCTTTTTATAAAAATATAGGGCACTATCCATTTTCCCCAATTCCTGATAAGTTAGGGCTAAATTGAAAGTCGCTTCGAAAAAATTATCCCGTCCACGCTGGGCTTGAGAAAATCTGTCAATCATATTTTTATAAATGCCCAATCGTTCATGTTCATTGTTAGCCATATTTTTTGATTCTTTATTTCTACTTTCCAGACCGTACATTTCTAAAAAAGAATCGATATATTCATCCAGTAAGGCTTGCTTGTATACTGTAATACCGAGCATAAAATTTGCTTCCGGATCATCGGTTTTCACTGCCAGAACTTTATTAAATTCATCGATAGCTCCTCTAAAATTATGCAACCGATAATAACTCTCGCCTAAACGTTTGTGTGTCTCCAGGTGATCAGATTCGAGTTTTAAGACATTTCTATAATTTGCTACGGCCATCCTATACTGATTCAGGACATAATATACATTACCCAGTTCAAAAAATGTTTTGCTGTCATTTGGATTTAATTCAGCAGCCTTCCCCAGGTATTTGACAGCCTCCGCGTACTTTCCTTCACCACCGGAAGCACGACCGGCATAATAATAAGCTCTGAAATCATTGGGCTTATAGTCAGCGTAAATAAGAAAATCTTTTTTTGCTTGTTGGTATTTTTTATCGTGGAGCAAGATCAGACCTCGTCCCAAATAAGCCATCTCAAATTCGGGAAAATTTTCAATGATGGTGGTAAATTGATGGAGGGCCTGGTTATAATCTTCATTATTATAATAGGTAGTCCCCAGATTATAATAGGCTCCCCAAAATTCCGGGTCTTCTCGGAGCGCCTCTTTAAAATAATTGATAATTACATCAACATTGGACCCGGGTTTTGAACTTTCAATATATCCCATACAAAAATACTCAAATGCTTTTAAAGAGCTGGTTACCCTCCGGTTAATAATTTTTTCCTCCATCTGGCTGAGATCAACAGAGGTCATCCGTATAAATTTTGTAACAGCGTCATCGACTATTTCAAATAGATCCTGCCTATTTCTTTGATAACGTTCGGAAGCAATTTTTATACCGCCCCAGGCTTTTATAAAATCTAAATGAACATCCAACCGGTCTCCCTGGGTGTCATAATTGCCGTCAATACTATAGTCTAATGTCCATTCAACACCATTGACTTTGATACTGGCACTATCACTCTGTGTAAATTTCAGGACCACATCCTTGTCTGCCAGCTTATAAGCTGATATGTGAGAGAGTTTGTTGGAAAGGAGGTACTCCAGTCCAAACCCAATCCAATCGTGTTCAGACTGTTTCGAATCATTAACCAGAGGTATAATGCCTATCTTAAATTTTTCCCGTACTGATTGTTCTGAATACGGTAAATCAATGCGCGCTGTTTCCATATCCCGGCCAGGACCCATCGTACCAATGACAATTTCCGGCATTAAGAAACCACTTTGTTCCAGGAACCAGTTAAAAGTTCGATCGGTTTTTAAATAGTTTTGAATAAGATCGTATGTGGATTGTGTCAGATTTAATCCATAACTAATATCTCCCTCAAGTTCTATGTTAAGAATACCCACCTGAGAAACTGCTGTTTTCGCAGGTTTGGGATACCAATTCAGCAGAGATTCAACTTCCGATGCCGGGATATTATCACCATATTCGCGCAAGTGTTTGCTGATGACAGGATTAGTCTGACTGTTCATATCCGAGCGGTTGATTTTCCTGACCGACCCGGCAATTTTATAAGCCAATACAACAGGCAGTATATTGATGGCTCTTTCCGGTAACTGGCATTCTTTTTTGTTCCAGGATACTATTTTACCATTTCTAATTTCGAAGTCTGATGCAAATACAGGGTTTGAACGTGTAAACAGTAGAAGCTGAAGATCATAATTACCAGGCCAATGATACGGTGTCACTAATCCCCATACCAATATATCATAAGGATCAAGCTCGTTTTCCTGGTAATTCATGGACATATCCGAGGGCCCAAAATAATCCAGGTTTCCGCTATTAACCTTCTCGAATCGTATGCGGTATTTTGATAGTTGATACTGTTCCAATTCACGCTTTATAGCAGGAATCAGTATATTATTCTCTATTTTCAGGTCGGGACTCGATGGCAGAGTATAGCCATTTTCCTGAACATATAAAAAATTGACAACACCGATATTAACCATGGTTGATTGATCAATGGGAGCAGTCGATCCGGTTATAAAGAATAGAAATATGGCAAAAAATGAAACAGAATATCTTAGATTTCTTGGCCTCGTAAGATTAAATATCTTACCAATGACATAAGTATTCATGATGTTAGCACCTTTACATTGGGGTTGACGGATATTAGAAGTATATTGCCTTTTTATTTTATCCTTGTGAGCTAAAACACTGAATAATCATTTTTTTTTCTCACCATTGATTGTTCTGTAGAGGTCCTGGCCGATCTTTGTCCTTTCTATAATTAAAATATTTCTCTCGCAAAGGCACAACGACACAAAGTTTTTATCCACGGATTATCCGTCAAAGCCGGATCCCGTCATAGCCACGTCTGCGCCGGGCAGGCCGGGCAGGCCGGGCAAGCAGGCGAAGACTGACACGAATTAACGCGATTTATAATTATAATTTATGATTAGAGCTTTTGCTCCGTAGAAATGGACATAACATCAATAATTAAAAAGGCAGAAATTAAACGGGGATTTA
>CAZBBC010000153.1:0-10287 GCA_964489835.1 uncultured Calditrichota bacterium | reverse complement strand
ATACTGTCCCCCACCGTCACTGTACTCTCACCCGAGGGCGTTAACGTATAATAACTGACACTATTTCCTATGACATCAACATCCCAATTAATTTCTGTGGCTGTGCGCCGACTGCTTGAATCCAAAACAGCATTATAGGAACTACCATAGGATTTATTCTGGTCGAGGGAGTCGGGCATGGTTTGTATAAAAGTTACAACCATGGAATCAAGGACATCGAAATTAGAGGTTTGAATAATTAATGAATCACCGATATACTGCCAGGTTGCAAATCCCGGATCGGACGGTTTGTTCGGAGACATTTGGATAAAGGCGTTATTACTATCGATTTTTACACTGGTAATAACGGGAATACGAGAGGCGCCGAACGGATTTCCAATCGCAAATCTATCCAATTTCCCTAATCCTGCCGGCGTTGTGTCTATATTATCAAAAATATAATGGAACGTTTCAACATTTCCTGCCGGAACAGATGTGGGAGAGATGGTGGCCTCCGCTCCATCGACGAATTTATTATGGAATAAAATCGCCTGGGAAGAAGCGACAGCACCGGTACTATCAAAACTAAATTCAATACCGGTCGTGGTATCTTTCTTTAATCCAATGGTCGCGCTGCTTCCTCCGTTAAAAAAACTATTGGTCTCGTAATACTGAAATTTTATCAGATTTGAATGTTCGTATAAAACAAGCTCAAAGTTCACCGGAAAATAATCTGTGGGGCCGGCTCTTTTTTCACGAAGATCCCATTGGATGACAAATTTTCGACTGGGATATGAACCGAGCGTTTTATAATAAACACCGCCCCCCCAGTTCGCGCTACTGATTAGCGAATCCCAGTAGACAGCTATCATCGAATCCGGTCCGGCACCGCCGGGTATGGCGCTATTTCCCGGCCAGGAATTATCAGGAGTTGAGAAACTAACCCATCCATTGGATGAAATGTAAATTGAATCCTGATTCTCGCCATAAAAACTAAAAGTAAAAGGCAGTGGGATTGCACTGGATAAAGAATCTATAATTCTGCCACTCGCGTCACTATAAAGGACAGTGCCATCCCTCACATCTATCCAATCATAGTTAATTTTAGTGATTCCGTTAGAGTTCGTCCACATATAGCCAAAACTATCATTTCCACCCTGATCGGCATAGGTTGCTGTCATCAGAAGAAAAATAAATAGCAGAATACCTTTAAACCGCCTCAACATATTATAACCTTTTGTTTGTGGTATCTGTCTGCAACAGACAATTTTGTTAATCCCAAAAAACGGCTATTAAAAATTTTCATTATTTCTATTTGATAAGTTTCACTATTATTTTTTGCACAAATTATTTAGCTGTATAATAATCACATAACATTTATCTTTTTATTTGAATGCTACCCTGTTCCCCATGCCAATAGTTGCACACTGGAACTTTCCCATATCTGATTCAATCTGAAGACTGACAGAAGACCGGGCTTTTTTTGCGATCGTAAACGGCCGCAATAAATTTATCCGCACGACCACATTCAGAGTATAGGGTGTCTGCCAATCAGAGGGGTACAGCCGGAGTAAATTATCCTCAGGATAATAATACCAGGCCAAAACATTTTCTCTATTTGATTTAGATTGTGCATTGATCAACCAAATGGATTCATTGTTAAATTCAGCTGAGACAACGGTTAACTGCGCCGCCGCTTCCTCAATTTTCAAAGCATAGGTATCTACTTCACTTGCGGACCCACAGGTAATCGAAAGTGATAAATCCTGGGATTTATTGGCTCTGGAGAGTGAATCTGCCTGAATTTCATACTGTATATCGGAGAGGGAAGGAAGGATTTCCTGCGCTCTTGTAATCATTGTCAGGGTAGTTACCAATAGTAAAACGAAAGCAAATTTTTTAGACATGTATTTATCGCTCCGTTGATTTTCTTCTATCAAATCAGTGGTTTATCATAGTGAATATACCATTGTAAAAAGTCAATATAAATATGTATATCGGCTAAACCATTAATTTCTTGACTATTATACCACTATAATTATTCATTTAAGTGATAATAAGCACAGAAATCAATAATTGATTTATTTAAAATAATCCTCATTTTTTGCAGTTAATTAAGACACACGACTTATTGATTACTCGCACCGATGAGATGATCAAATAGTTCATAACCATATATTTCTTATATATTTCGTCCACAACAGGATACTTCATTAGCAAAATAATTAAAAAATGCACCTCAATATCATCAAGTAATCCATACCGCAGCATATTGCTGCAAACAAATCAAAGACAAAAGACAAAAGAAAAAAAACAAAGTTTTTAGTTATAATAGCATAACATCTATAAATGTATTGCAATGGTCCTATAATTTATTATATTGTTGTCGGTAGATAAGTTTTATATGCCGTAACAGGGTAAGTCGCAGTTAGCAAGCAAAAAGGGGGCTAAATTAAAAATTTTAATTTAGTCTTTATAATCTGTTTCGTAGTAATATCTGATTTAGAAACTCATGAACTAAATTAATTTTTAGCTGAAGTGTTTGGAATAGTAAAACAACGTTAAATTACAGAATTTCAACAAATCCTGGTCTCCTTTCTGAAACAACGAATGAAGTAAACATATAATTATAAGAGCAATATTGGAATTTTATATATACTGGTGTATTGATAGTGCATGTTTTTGCTTTATCTGTTTATACAAATTCAGTAATACTAACATAAAAATATTTAGGTGGCTTATCCATATACAATTTTATTGTTTATTCAATTTTTGAGATCTAATGTTAATCAATATATCTAAAATTATTTTGCTATCTTTCCTAGTAAGCTCCTGCTGGGAAAAGCAAAGCCATGAACTAACTGCCCCGGATCCGGCCCATTATCGATTGGATGGAATCGTCAAAGATATCGATCTGAATGAACCCCTTGATTCAATTCGGGTAAAAATCCACTCATCACAATTATTAGAAACCTCAATTTCAATCTCTAAAACCGTCTTTACGGATGCTCAGGGCAGTTTTTCTTTTGATACTTTATATGTGGGAACGTATTTGTTGAATTTTTATAGAGATGGATATGAGGTAGCAGAAAAAAAATACTTTCAAAATTACGATGACAGTACGATGGTCTTCATGCTGCCTGATATTTATTATATTCCCGGTTCAAAATTTTTTAATAGTTATTCAGAATTTGAGGATTATACGAGGAATACGACAGGTGATGTGATATTTTCTTTCCATTATGAAGAACCGTATTTAATTTATGCTCTTTCTCCCAGCGACACCCATCCGGATACGGTAATTTTCCGTTATAAGTGGGACAGTGAAAAACAACAATGGCTTCAGATTCAAAAATATTCAAAAATTACAGATATAAATATAAGGGATGTTAAAATATGTATTGGAAAAACACCCGGATATTTTTATTTAGTGGATAAAATTGATCAGCTCTTATATAAAATTAAATTAACTACAACATATTTGAAGGAAGAAGAAAGATATGAACTACCTCATTTCTGCAATGATATCTATTATTCAGGAGAGAAAATATATATTTTAGCATTTGATAGAATATTTATTTACGATGAATCTAGTTTCACTTTAGAAAAAGAAATTACCCCTTCCCGCCCGGATATATATATTACCTCCTTTTGTATTCATCCACCCTATATATGGTTATCCGACAATGAAGATGAGTTACTTTATCAGTGTGATGATAATCTTAAAGTATTAAAAACCTATGTTCCTTATGATGAATATGGCATCTATCACATCAATGAAATGTCCTATGATTACACAGGAAAAGATTGGTATACCCGGTTCATAAGATAGAATGTTTAACGTCAAGCATTATTTCCAGTACGGTTGCCTTATTTAAAAATGTTACCCGAAATATTTTTAAAATAGAACCCTATGACTTAATATTTGAGTTTAATGAAGGGAAAGGAAGGAGGACATTACCCGAATAGATTTACAGTCAATATAGTATATAAGAGTTAGGGGCTGCGCAAAAGGGACAATTAACCAAAAAAGGAGACCTGGTTTTCGGGATTCCTTACGTTTACTGATTTTCATCAGTATGAAATCATTGAGACAGATTCAGAGAAAGAGGCGATAAAATTCTTGACACATGATCCTAATTAATATTTAGTACCACTGAGTAAATAAAAATTAATGCTTGCAAACAAGTGCATTAACTCGGACGCGAAGGACGCCCGCATGCACGCCGAAAAAAAAGCTAAGGTCGGGTGTAAATTTTTGGTGCTCCAGTTATGCATCAATCGTTAGTTGCTGTCAAGTTTAAAGTGAGGTTATTTACATGAAAAAAACTTTACTAGCAGAAAGCCGAGTCGCCCTCTTTTTACTTTTTTAATACATACCAATGATGATCGTCTGCCAGCAGAAAATAGTCTGCGTTTTTATCAAGCGCTAGGCAAGGTTGACGTTACCGCGGAAATCCATATTTATGCCAAAGGTGGACATGGATTCGGCCTTGGTGTCAAAGGCGGCCCGGTTGCAACCTGGCCTGAGCGGTTTAAAGAATGGCTACAAGCAGTGGAAATACTGGGCAACTAATGTATTTTAGTATTTGATTGCAGCTTCTAGATGGAATGCAATTATAGATTCATAGGATGAAAAATAATTCCTTGATGGTCTTGTTAAATTAAAGGATAGAAATATGCCTTACAGAGAACCGACAAAAAAAGATAGAATTAAATCTTATTCGGTTATTTTTGTTGCAGTATTAATTTTCATTTCCTGTGGCCTTTTTATATTGCCACAATTCGGAATATATATATATTTAGTCATATTTTTTATCACATTGTTTATGCTTGTGTTTTGGCATGCACAAACATCTGCCTATAGATGTACTGAATGTGGAAATGAATTTGAGATTTCTTTCATTTAAGATTTGATAACCCCACATGTTCCGCACAAGAAGTATTTGAAATGTCCACGGTGTGGTTATAGAGACTGGATGATGGAGCTATCCAAAATATAATCCAATAACTTAATAATGAGCACCTCAATTAATGAAGGTATATTGTTAGCGTATTTCTGCCTATTGGTGCAGGTGGGGTTGGGCGATTAAAACGAAAGGAGTTTAAAAATGGCAGATCAATTGACGATTAGTGAAAAGCGATATTTAGACGAATTTTTGAAATCGGTAAATAAAACAAAATTATCTCCAAGATTTTCATATTTGTACTCAAGTGTTATATCTATTTTAGGTTTAATTCTTTTCGCTGCGACAGTTATTATTACATTAAATAATTTAAATGATAGAGTTGTATGGATTTTCTTTCCAGGATCTATTGGTGGTAAAGTCGGCGCAAGTTAAGCCTGTCCGCTAGGCGTTTACACATTGTTAACAACGGAAAATAAAATATGCAAAAGATTAAGAACATTTTAAGGAAATTCTTTCTGATTTTAGGTTTCATTAGTTTCATCATTTTAATTGTATCTTTGGTTTTATTCTATTTCGATTATCGTTCAAATTCTATTTCTTATGATAAAATGAATTTGGATGATGGACCTTATATTTTTTGGATAAATGATACAACTATTAAAATAGTAGATATAAAATTTATATCGCAAAAAAGGGACTTTAATATAATAGAAACAAATCTCAATTTACATGATACGACCTTTGTTTTAGAAAAAATTAAAAATGAATTGAAAATAGAATTTAATCCATATCAAAAACATAAACCAGATACATCTATCTTTATAGCTGATAAGATTTGCGCTGTTTCAGATATTCATGGGTGTTATAATTATTTTGTAAGCCGTTTAAAAAACAATCAGATAATTGATGACAGTTTAAATTGGAACTGGGATAATGGACACCTTGTAATTGTTGGTGATGTTCTTGATAAAGGATGTAATGTCACCGAATGTCTTTGGTTGATAAAAAAACTTGAAAAACAAGCGAAAAATACCGGCGGTAACGTTCATTATTTACTTGGTAATCACGAAATCTCCAACTTGATAGGCAAACGCCAACATATTCATAAGAAATACGAAATGATATTAAAAAAGTTAGACATGGAATATGTTCAATTATTTGGAAAAGATACGGAATTCGGCAGATGGCTTCGAACAAAGAATGGGGTGATAAAAATTAATGATATTTTGTTTTCTCATGCATGCATCTCAACAGACATGAAAAAAAGTCAATTAAAAATAAATGATATAAATTACTATACCAGAAAGCTTGTCAATTTAAATCATTATTTTTCAACCGATACATATGAGCGAAAGATTCTTAAACTACTAAACGGTTATTGGGGGCCATATTGCTGTGATGAGTATTTTTTTCTAAAACATATAAAATGGGAATATGAAGACGGTAGAAATATACTTAACAATGCATTGAGTTACTATGATTGTAATAGAATTATCATGGGACATCAACATGTAAAAGAAATAAAGCCTTTGTATAATAACAAAGTTGTCCTTGTAAGTGTTAGCGTGCCTGATGTTCCATCTGATGATATATTAGAAGAAGACTCTGACCACCAGATGTTATTGATTGAAGAAGATAAAATGTATGTCATGCATTTTAATGGGACGAAAGAAAAGCTAGTTGACAACGATTGAGTTATCCAGCATTTAAGATCTGCAAGAAAACACAAAAGTTAGAAGTAAAAAATCGCCTAAAAAGAAAAATGCACCGCTTAGCGCTATCCTTATTGCCAAGACCTTTGCGGGAAGCAATTTTAGAATAATACAGCACTATCCTTTTATTACAAATCTGGGGGTCAGTTGAATTCTATTTTAGCTCTATTATTTGCATTCTTCGTACTCGTATCTTTTATCACCCTCTTTGTAAAAATTTCAATGAGAATCCGACGCGTTGGTGGCAGTATTCCTTACTTTATCAGTTCAGGGGCAATGGATGCAACGTTGGATAAAGAGAAAAAGGCAGTTTCTACAGTTATTGTCGAGAGTAATGCGCATAAAAAAATGGAAGAACATTCTTCATTCGATCCACCAGAAAAAGATCAAATTGACTAACCTGACCTATTCATACCGCAGCGATGCTGCAATCAAAAAAAGAATTCGTCCACGGATTATCCGTCTTCGCCGGATCAGGCTTTGACTGACACGGATTAACACGGATTAATACGGATTAAGACGGATTTCATTTAAAATTATTATTATTTTAGTATCGCTCGTAAAAGAATCAAAAATTCCTTTCCGTCATTTTCCACCAGTATCTTATTCTTTTGTGCTTTCTCAAAATCCGGATTTATTTCTAATGATTTCCGGAATTCTCCAAGGGCTTGTAAAAAAAGATTTCTACATTGAATCAAATGAATAACCCCCAAATTATTCCAAATATCTGCATAATCAGAATTTTCCTTCAAAGCCCCTTTCAGTCGGTCTTCGTAACGGCGAATCGTTTCATTATCCAAACCTTTTCCACCATACATAAACTTTAAATAAAAGTTGGTTGAAATCAGACTGGAAAGATCCCTGGGGAAAACTCTCTTTCTGTACTCTTCCAGTGTTTTCACGACCGGTTCGATCTCACCATTTTCAATCTGTCTTTTCAACCGTTCATAAATATTTTCGAATAATTTTATTTTACTATCTTTAACTCTTTCCAGATGTTCAAGGGCTCTTTGGACACGTATGGAAGGTGGTGGTAATATTTCCCCGGTTTTATCGGACAAGATACTTTTCAAATAAAGCAGTATTAAATTATAATGAGCTTCAGTAAAATTTTTATTTATTTTCAGTGCTTTTTGAATGGTTGCAATCGCCGCTTTATATTTTCCCTCGAGTAACAGAGCCTGACCAAAATTATTATGCAGATCGGTAAAGCTTGTCCCTTTCTGTACTGCTGTACTATATATTTGAGAAGCCTTCTTTGCCTCACCAATCTGAATATATGTCAGACCAAGATTATTATATGCCTCAAGGTAATTCGGATCATTTTTTATTGCTAATTTAAAATGACTGATCGCATCATCTATCAGATTGTTCTGTAAAAATATCAAACCAATTTTTGAGTTTGACGGTGCATGACCGAGTTTTTTTAATTTTTCTCCGATTGTAAAAAGGAGCTCTATCTCAGACATCATTTCCTGATGTAACGATTCAACAACACTTTTAAGGCGTTCATCAACCGAGTGTCTCGTCGTTCTATTTCTTCTTTCAAAATCAACCTCTGCGGTTGAAAGTACCCGTCCGCTTTCAAAAACCTCACAACGAATACTTCCTTTCCCTGTGCTGCTGGCCGTTTGAATATGAAAAGTCCTTCCGGCAATTTCTATATTATCGTTAAATCCAATGTCTGGCATAATATCACCTTTTAAAAATCATTATAATTTAGAAAAACAATTATTTTTATCCATAGAATTCAAGTAAAACATAGATCGTTCATTATTTAGATAAATCAGATTCATCTGATGAACTGAAATTTTGCATTTGATTTCTGCCTAAATGTTTGGCTCGATACAGGGCTTCATCTGATTTCTGAATAAGATCGTGAATATCCACAGCGTCTTCCGGATATGTTGCGCCGCCTAAACTGATTGTAAGCTGTCCAGCCGGTTGTACTTTTTCCTTATAAAATTTGTGTTTCTCAATTTTCTGCCTGATTCTTTCTCCCAGATTTTTCGTTTCCTCCCTGCCGATTCCAGGAAAGATTATGCAGAATTCCTCACCACCATAGCGAGATACAATATCTTCATCACGTACTGTTTTTCTCAAAACTTTACCGACTTCGCGAAGAGCTTCGTCTCCGGCCTGATGTCCGAGTGTATCATTATAATTCTTAAAAAGATCAATATCCAGAATAACCAGTGACACTTTTGCATGATTTCTCTTGGCACGATTAAGCTCTTCTTTAAGACGAGAGATAAACGAGCGATAGTTATGAAGATTTGTCATCTCATCGGTAAGAGATAAATTCTTTACCGCTTCGTAGTGTTGGGAATTTTCAATAGAGATTGAAATAATATTCACCAGTACGTGAAATAATTCAAAATCAGAAGGAGTAAATTCAATGGAATATAGTTTTTCTCTCGTGGCAATTATACCCTGAACGCGTTCAGCAAAAATGATCGGCGCCAAAATAAAAATTCCGAATTCGTTGAGTTTTTGTACATAGGACTGAAATTCTTTACGTTTTGACAGCTGACTGACATAGACAGGCGTATTGTGTTTCATAAAATATTTTACCAACGGGAAATCCACTCTGAATTTGAGTTTTTGTATGTCTTTCGATCTGAAACCTTTTTGAAAAGCCTGCGAATAGGAACGTTTGGATTGATCGTACATCAACACAAAAGCACTTTGAACACCAATCTGACCAATTACCGTAAGTAATGCAGAATTGATCAGCTGCCTGAAATTGAGAATTGAATAAATATCGTTACTCGCTTCCACAAGATTATGCAGATCATAGACTTTTCTTTTTACCGCTTTTTCTGCTATTTGAAGAGATCTTTCCTTTTCTGCAAGAGTTTGACTGATTGTTGAAATTTCTTTTTTTAAGGCTAATTTTTCCTGATGATTTATATATAAGTCAAACAATCCTGATATTCCTGAATAGAATATACGGGCATAGGACTTTGACCATTTTGAGTCTTCAATCTCCAATATATAGTAATATCTTTCATCCAACTTAAATGAAATAAAAATATCGTTATCACCCAGTGAGACATTATCAGATAAAAATTTCGGGTAGTTAATGGCAACGGTATCCTTAAAAACCTCATCAAACTTATAGGATAAAAGATCCCTGTATTTAAATTGTTTTAAATCATCAATCCATTTTAGATTATTACTTTTCTGGGCACAGTGAAGATTTATCGGAATATGAATTTGTTCAGAAATTTCATTTATTAGCTTAGGGAATAATTCAACTAAATGTTCTTCGGTTTTTACCAGATCGGGATTGATTCTGAAAGATTTATCAATCAACTCAAAATCTTTAGCGATATATTCATTTCGGGAGAATGTATCGTTAAAGTGAATATTAAAAATTTTAGCCAAATATTTAATCATATATTTCCAAGTAACTGAAGATGAAAATCTTACAGATCTAAAAGGTTAATATAATATTCCCGTTCAAACCCAAATGATACTTTCACCCTGTTTATTCCAGGGATTATTTGTAGAAATATCCCTGCCATGCGGGATAACTGTCTGTTTTTCCCTTTTTTGAAAAACAGGTTACTGTAGTGGTTCACCTATATTATATATAAATAATCAAACGAAAATGTGATGATTACCACTTAGTTTAATAAAATTTTTTGAATGTTGAATTAAAAACTTTTATCCACGGATTA
>CAZBBC010000152.1:0-10367 GCA_964489835.1 uncultured Calditrichota bacterium | reverse complement strand
TAAGGGGGATATATACTCTTCTATGTTATTTATTTACATCCCCCTAACCCCCTTTGTAAGGGGGAATAGATTTTGCTAATTCGAAAAGAAAAATGTATTCTTCTATCAAAATTACCTAATCTGCAACAGCCCCTTTTTAGAGGAAAATTAAATAACCGGTTTTGAGGTATACGGATAAAACTGCTTGATCGTTCCGATCACCTGGCTATATTTTTTTTCCAGAGTTTCTATCCAGGCAGGATTGTATTCGTGGGAGGAAAGTTTATCGGGATACACAAAATAAAGCCCGATTTTATAGGCGTGTTGTTCCGGGAAAACATTGGCCAGCAACAAGGCATATATTTCCATCTGAACAGTATACCTGGCCACTGCACGTGCCAGGTCTTTTCCCATGATCCGGTTAGATTTATAGTCAATGATTTCCCATTCATCCCGGTCATTTTTATAGATACGGTCCAATGTGCCGGTCAAAAAATCGGTACCGATTTTCTTCAGTATACTTACTTCATTCCGGAATTCTGCCGCCTGTAATGCCGGCTGAATAATATCCGAAATCCTGATTTGATCCCTAATCAAGGCGACATCCCTCTTTAGATCCCTTATCACGCTTTGATCGACAATATCCATCTCCGTTAACAACTGATCGATATCATCATTGGGATATTGCTCCATCAGCCGATGGATCAGGGTTCCTCTGAGAAGAGCATCTTCTTCCTCGGTGAACCCCAGCCCTAATTTATCATAATCGTCTTCAAAAAATCCCAGATGATATCGTTGATGATATTCCTGCGGATTTTCCAAAAATGTCATGATCTGGGTGGCCGAAAAAATTTCACCTTTGGGATGATCTGTGGTTGATCTTAAAAATGCCGGTTTGTTTGGATCTTCCCCATCTGTCGGTGAGATCTTGCTGATTTGTTCAATGGAGCGGAATGTGTTTTTAATTTTACTTTCTTCCGTGGTTGGTTTTTTGGTATAATCTGTGTGTATTATTAAATCGATATCTTTTTCTACCAAAAACCGACCCTCCGGGAGTTGCTCCGCTGATAGATTCAAAGAATCTAATAACCAATGCAGAGGCGTCTGGTCAGGAACTTTATCTTTTTTTATTTCTCCGCTGAGGATCAGCTGATCCCTGGCCCGGGTACAACCGACATAGAAAAGACGCTTCAGTTCTGCCATTTCCTTTCGTTTTTTATTCAATTTCAGCCAATCATATAAATAGTAGGCCTCGTGGATTCCTTCCCGGCTGTTCTGAATCCTGGCAGTCATGCCATAATAATCATCAAAATATTCCGATCGCTGTCTAAAAAAATTGATCTGCTGCTCAAGAAAGGGTAAGAAGACAACCGGGAACTCCAATCCCTTCGCCTGATGGATCGTCAGGATTTTTACGGTTTCTTCTTGCTCCAGTTCAACAGGGGCCTTCCCTTCTTTAAGATACGTGTTGATCAGGCGGTCGAGGGAATCGGCAAAATCAACCACAGAAGAAAAAGATCCTTTTTCGAAGGCCATGGTTATTTTTAATATTTTTTCAATGTTAGCGATTATCTGTTCACCCATCAGATCAGCACTTACAACCGCACGATACAGACTATCATGAAAAATTTCAGATAATAATTCAAAGTATCCGATCCGGTCGCGGCGATCGATCCATCGCCGGGCATTGGCAGTGAAAATCTGCAATCTTTCTTTATCTTCATCCGGTAGATGCTCTATTTCCGGCAGACGCTGTAGTTTTTCCCAGTAATGATCGCCCTCGGCAAAGGCAGCCATAAAGAACAACGCCTGATCAGAGATATCGGCAAATGGCGATCGTAATAATCCAATCAGAGCCAGATCATTCAAAGGATTTATTAAAAACCGAAGCAGATGGAAAGTGTCGAATATTTCCTGCCCCTGATAAAATCCCATTCCCCCTGCTGTTTGAAATGGAATATCGTGGTTTCGCAATTCTTTTTCAACTTCGGAAAGATGGTTGCGTGTCCGAAGTAATAGGACAATATGTCCTGGTTTATAGACGCCTTCGGCAAGAATATCCAGAATGCGGTTGGCGATAAAACCGGCCTGTACATTGCCTTCGCCCCCATTCTTCAGTATGGCTAATTCAACCTGGCCCCCTTCGGCATCCGCACGTTTTGTTTCTACCCGGTCATAGGCCACTTCCCAGGGATTATCCGGGGAAGTCTTTAATATATCCGGAAAAATATCATTGATAAAATAACTGATGACATTTTTAAAGCGAAAACTCTCAAAAAGAAGATGATTACTGCCCGGATGCCGGTCGGCGAAATCCAATTTGACACGATTGAAGACCCGGACATCAGCATCTCTGAAACCATATATCGATTGTTTTGGGTCACCGACAATAAATAGATTATCCGTTTTATCATTAGTAAGCAGAGAAACAATCTCCCACTGTAATTGATTGGTATCTTGAAATTCATCCACCATTATATATTTAAATCTTGCGGAGACCTGACTTCTTATGTGATCCTGTTCCTTAAGCAAGCGGAAAACCAGAAGCTGAAGATCTTCATAATCAACCGAGGCCTGATTTTTCTTCAATTCCGAGAAGCGATTGTTTACCCGATCATATAATTCATACAATTTTTTCAAATTTTGCAGAACGATCAGATCACTTTGACCCGGGCAGGAAGAGGTCATTTCTCTCTGCCAGGTAGCAATGGGCACCAACGCCCGGGATAACTCCAACAACAGCGCCGCCTCCGCCGGCTCCCATGCATCTTTCTTACCCAATTGGCTTAAATTTTTATAATCTGTTCCCTTCCCTGTCGTCATACGGTCGGCCAATAAAAAAAGGTTTTTCCAATAAATAACGGAGTCATGTTTATCGGTTTCCCTGAATGCCTGCAGAAGAGCCACAACAGATGCTTTCTCTTCAGTGTAACTTTCTGTTTGGACGTCGGGGATTAGAAGATTCACAACCCTTTTTTGAATAGTTGATAATTGCGATTGACGAAAATAACCGGAGACCTGACTGAGGAAGGAATTAACCAGTTCCTCATACATTTCTTCAGGAGTGTTCTCCGTAAACCGTTGCAAAATATGAATCATCTCAAACCGATGGGACAGGGCTGTATGTAGTATATCTTTAACCTTATCCGGGCCGAACAGGCGGAAGAGCTCCAGCCAGTATTCATCATCATTTTTTATTTGTGAAATTTCCGCATCGATACTTTCTTCGATCAGGAAATCCGCCTGCACCTCATCGAGCTGTTTAAATCCCGGATCCAATCCGCCGGCCTCCAGTGGAAATTCCCGCAGCAGCCGTGCACAGAAAGCATGTATGGTTGAAATATAAGCGGAACTGAGATGATTGCGGATCCGTAGCAGTTTTTGGAGTGTATCTTTATCACTGGTTGTTTTTAGAAGTGATTCAATGGTTGTGGCCACCCGTTCAACCATTTCCGCAGCGGCTTTATTGGTAAAAGTAATCGCCAGAAGCTCTCTGATATCGATAGTTTCTTTTAGAAGAATATCGATATAGCGTTCGACAAGGATGAGCGTTTTCCCTGTCCCCGCTCCGGCGGTGACGGCAATGTTTTTATCCCGGGCAAGGGCTGCCTTTTGTGTGGTAGTGAGTAGAATCATAGATCAATCACGGATTCTCTCAATGCAAGCAGCTTAGCCGTATCCTTCCGGCAAATTTTGCGATAGGAACAAAACCGGGTACATTTTTCATCGTTAGGCGAGAAGGTATGCCTGAAATTGCCCCTGGCTATTTCCTTAACATAATCCTCAATGAAATCGAGAGAGTTACTTATAACACCAGCCAATGTCAGTGGTTCTCCTTCTTCACCTAATTCAACATTGGGTAATCTAACCTCTTTTCCCACCTTATGATCTGCATAGCTTTCAATATCGATAAAAACCGGAATTCTCCGGCAATTATCGCTATCCTTTACCAGATAATATATTCCCCCCGCCGGTACTGCTTTTCTATTATTCTCCGTCAAGAGTTGCTGCGCTGCGATCAGGTATACCGGTAGTTGTAAACTTAATCCATCCAGGATTTGGTTTAATTTTATCCTGGTCGCTCCCGATCCGGTTTTGTAGTCAATAACAATAAACCGGCCATGATCATCGATATCGATACGATCAATTTTGCCGTATAATTTGATATCCCCCTGCTCACTTTTTATCCGTACTGGTCTGTCAGATTTTTTTCCCGGTTTATCCTCTGAAAAATAGCCAAAACCGGCTTCGAAAAATGCCGGCTCGAAACCCGTCTCAGCGCTGGTTTCTTTTTCCAGCTCTAAGAATTTCAACCACAGTCCCGGTCGATTGGGCGCGCTGAAATATTTTTCTCTTTCAATGGTGTACAGAATATCGTCGTATGGTAATGATTGAAAAGCATCCGCTGCAATTTTCTCCAGCATCTCCGGATAATCCCAGGGTTTTTTTCTTTCTTCCGGGTTTAGTCGTTTGTAAAAGGTATATAATATTTTATGGATAATATTACCACGCTCAAGATGGGTGATTGTTGCTTCCGAGTCCTCTACTTCCTCCAGATTAAGGATCCTCTGTAAAAAATATTGCATCGGGCAGAAGGCATAGGATTCCAGTGCTGTAATAGAGAACGGATGGTTTAAATGATTTTTTCTTAATGTTTGTTGTACCCGGGTCAAATCGGTGAGATTACCCTCGTATGTAGTGATATGACGTTGGCCTTTTCGGTCCTGAAGCAATCGGATACTCCCTTGCCATATATTTACTGCCTGGTGGTACTCCTCCGAAATCCAGGATCGAAACAATTGTTCATCATTAACGGTGATCCCCTTTTTCAATGATTGACTCAAATATTCGAGGACAGATGATGCGGATAAGTATTCTTCTTTCGGATCGTCCCTATTAATGATTATCTCCTGACTTACCTCCCGCAAGGCACTTAAAAAAGTTGAAGGAAGAAGTTTTTGTTCAGCCTCAAATTCAGGATGACTTAGAATGATGTTTTTAGCTTCGGAGGTAAGCAGTTGATAAAAAAGAAACCGATCCTGACTTAACAAATCTTCACTGGCATTTAATCCGATTTTTTCCCGCTCATCATCATTAAAAAATATATCACGGGTAAAAAGCCTGGGGAATTCACCCTCAACAAGTCCACCGACAAACAAAATATCCGGTTTTATAGACAGAATTTCTAAACGGGGCATTATCTGAACCCCGTAATCTGACCACTCACGTAAGTTAAAGGTGGCATTTTCAACGATCAGCGTCAGATAATGATAATAATCGGAAATAGTTAATGGCCCGGGTCCATGTATATACTTGAGAATCCACACCATTTGGTCGAGGAGTTTTATAAATCTGTTGAAAGATCGATATTCCCTCTCTTTCTCAATGATATTGAGCGCACCATCGTTATGGGCATACCAGTTAAGCAAACCCAGATCCTTTAAAACTTTGATATAGACCTTTTGAAAATCTTCAGCGGGAAGTTCCGACGTCAATGGCTCAATCATTACTTGAAATGATTGGATATTTTGCAGCATTCCCTCTAATTTTTCATCAGAAATGTTTTTCTTCCTGTTCATCACCCATGGATCATTAGGCATTGTTTTAAAAATCCGGCGAATCTGATCATCCCAGCTGCCCGCGATTTTACCCTGCCGGAATCTTGCACCACACTGGCGAATCAGTTCAGCTTCTTCGGTTAGTTTTACCTTCAAAAATGGTGACAGGGCTAATTTGTATGCCTCCCTACTGTTAAACTGACTGATGGCAACTTTGAGCACTTGCAGGTATGACTGAACCAGCGGTGACGCTGCCAGTGCGAATCCGGTAGAAAGGTTATAAGGAATTTTAAATTCGTTAAACACTTGTCTTACCAATGGTGTATATTTTTCAATATCCGGAAAAGTGATGCCGATTTTATTCAAGGGGATATTTTGTTCATGGAATTTCTTTTTAATTTCTGTGGCCATAAACCGAACTTCACTATTCCTGGTATTGGTGCGCTGTATATAAACAGTTGCCTTTAATTTCTTTTTTTGACCATCGGATGACGATGAATTAAAAATCAGTGGAGCAATTTCTTCACCATCTCCGGAATGTTCAACGATCTGATCCGAGATCTGGGAAAGTGCTTCATACGCATTGACCGTGTGTCTGAATAATTCTTCATTCCGCGGATCGTATTCCAGTTTTATCTCTACATCACAAACTGCCTTTGAAAGGTTGAGGAATTGCTGCATTGGCGGCGAAATGATACCAAACCCACTGACGTAAATTACTTTCAAATTCGAAAAGTTTTCTTTCAGAAACTCCGCATCCAGCTGATCGACAACATCTATGATCAATGAAGATTCATCGATGAGTTGTTCCCCATAGATCTGGTAAAGTGAACGAATAAAATATTCGAAATCTGTGAATTTTGGTTCTGCCGTCGGCGGAGGTTCTGTGAAATTATCAGGCCTGAATCCAAATTGAAAAAATTCTTCAACCATTCGATCCGCTTTGAGGATTAATCCATCACTTAATGACCATTGGTCCCGGAAATAGTTTAATTGTTGCCGGTTGGTTTTCAGGATATTTTCCAATAAAAGCAAACGCATCGATTGGGAGATTACTTTTTTCTTCTGTGGAAAAAAGTGGTAAATCTTCTGGATAAACGAATGAAATGTAAAAATTGGCGGGTCCAATAGAGCATTTTTTTTACCGGCGCTCAGCAGTTCTTTTTTAAAATAGCGGACAGCACGATTAACCGGCATAAAATAAAGATACGTGTCTTCCTCACCGGAAGCGAGATGTCCGAATATTTTATCCTTAAAATAATAATAAGACCCCTGCGGTCCTGTGTGTAGTTTGAGGTTACCCATGGTTGTTCGGATTTGTGAAAATTATTAGCACGCTCAGAATAAGGTATAAGGTATAAGGTATAAGGTATAGGGTAAAAGGTATAAGGTATACGAGAAACGGTTTTATCTGGGCGACTTAAGACAGATTGCCGGTTATAAATCCCGGTTTAATCGGGGACTGTCTATACGAATTCCATATATCCTTATACCCTATTCCCTTATACCCTATTCCTTATTGTTCCCTATACCTTATTCCTGAGGTCGCATTGCCATACGCCTCTACCTATCGGTGTTAAACCCCTTCAGGGTTTCGCCAGAAGGGAAAAGATCCTTTCAGGATGACAGTGCAAATCATTTGCGGTTTCCAGTTCCGAGTTCCCAGTTCCTAATTCCTAATATACTTATACCTTATACCTTTATACCCTTATACCCTTATACCTTTATACCCTTATACCCTTATACCCTTATACCCTATACCTATGCATTATCAAAGACCTCAACTTTTTCTTCAAAAACCAATCCTTCGTTCTTTAATTCAGGCAAAATCCGGGGGAAAATAGCCGGATGGGTCGGGATATGACAGCCGCTGATGGGTAGTTCATCCGTTAGAATTAGTTTTACTGCCAGAGCAGCCGGTAGACCTACGGTTTTGGCGATGGCCGTAAATCCTGCCGGTTGTCCGTATTCGACAAATGTGGAAATAATCCTCTCACCAGTATTCTTCTTTTCCGGATATTCAACCTCGATCTCATGCACAATCGCAACCATGTCTCTGCCTTTCTGCGGAAGTTGTAATTTTTTCTTCATCAAATCCACCAAAACCGCGGCTGACGTATCGCCATTGCATTGAATCGGATCATCGGAAAAAAGACCCAGCCAGGAAAGGTTATCCATGATTTTCCCGGTGGGACTGATATTAAGAAAATTTGCTACCCGCTGTTCCAGATTATCGGACGATACATGAAGCGGTAAAAACATTTCCACCAGATCACGATACGAATATTTGCAGATATTAGGAATATGCATGGTTTCATTTGGCAGTCCCAGACGAACAATTTGCAGCCAGGTCTCACTCCATCCCGGATATCTCAACGTACCACGGATCATTGTATGTGCATCTTCGAGTCCAAAAAGCGATTGATACCTTAACGAATCGCGATTGGGGTAAGCTTCCATTTTACCCACGCCATCCAATTCAAATGTCCAGGTACGTTGGAAAACTTCATGATAAGGCAGGATCTTTATCTGGCCTTTGTATAAATATAGAGCACCGATTTCACCTGCCATCACGACATTACTGGGATTCCAGGTAATCGCATATTTTAAGGGATTATTTATTGAGTCCGGAGCCGGCAAACCGCTACCATATGATTTAAAACTTTTTATCGTACCACCCCGCTTTTTGATTCTCAGAATCATTGACATGGCAGACATATGATCGATCCCGGGATCCAATCCCATTTCGTTTAAGATCAAGATTCCCTTGCGATGGGCATCATTATCCAGGTCTTTCATGCGTTCATCCTGGTAAGATGCCGTAACCATATGTTTTCCCCTGGAGATACAACCCAGAGCCAATAAATACTGGAAGACCGGAGGCAAAAAGTTGACAACGACATCGGCCTTTTCAATCTGAGTTAATCTCATTTCAGCGTCATTGACATCAAAAGAAATCACATTACCTTGGGGATGTCTTTTTACGGCTTTTCTGGCCAGATCGATATCCCGGTCACCGACAGTGATAAACCAATCATGTTTTTCTGATTGCCTGAGAAGGTAGTCGATCATATAGGGAGCGCTTTGCCCGGCACCAAGTACTAAAATGTTTTTCATTGTTTTTCCTTATGATTTATATATCACACCACACCCATTACGTCCATTAACCTTTACCCGAAGGGGTGAATGTAATTTTATATGACGTATAAACCGGGTTTCCTCTTCTACCGGTTGCCTTGAAAGCCAGTCCCAGTCAATGGAATAACTTCCGGAAGCGCTTATTGAAAAATAATATACATGGAAACTTGTCAAATTATGAAAAAAGTGTGACCCCTGGCTTTGTTGCACATTCATATTTTCCCGAGAGGCTTCTATTATCACCTTCGCCCCGGATATCTGCCCCCAGTTAACCGGTATACCCAACCAGGTTTCGGTACTTCCCCATCTGCCAAATCCGATCAGCAGAAATGGCCGGTCACTCTGTAATAGCTTTTTGTTTATGGATGCCACTTCGGAGGCGATTTTTCTGGTGTGCTTCGCTTCAAATTTTTCGGGGTTAACATATACAATATCTTTAATCGTATTTAAGCTTCCATTACCTAAGACATGCTCCGAAGCGACTAGTATATTATCCCCGGTGAGTTCTTCCTTATCCAGATTTACTTTTTCCGTTGAAACAACCATCGGACGCACTTGTAAAAATCCAAAATGGTTTGGTTTGTCTGAGTTCTCATATTTATCAAAAGTCATCGCAAATTCAATTTCCACCGGCGCATGAAATACTTCCTCACATAAAGACATTAGAGATTTTATCAGTTTATTCAGCGGAATATCATTTAAAATCAGAAGCGGTGCAAATGTAAGAACACGGGGTCCATCCGTACCAATACCAATAGAAAGTTTACCTGAATTGCTGTCCAATGTTGAGGCAACTTGTCGCAATGTCCCGTCTGTTTCTGCAGCCGTCAGGTTTTCCTTAACCATATATTCTGTATCTTTTATCGGATTATAAGCAGCCGGTTCACCCATATTCACCACCCAGAATTCATTCTGCGTTTGATTCAGAAATTCTTCCACGGAGCCATAAGGGGGATCGATTTTAGGATAAGCCGGTGAATAGTCCCAGGAAATGCCGCCGTCGACAATCGTTTTGCCCAATCCCAAGGCAAGATTGACCACGCCATCTTCCGGTAATGCGCGTCCCATGGGATAGAAATTGTAAGATCGGGCCACACCAGATACCTCGGGATAATAACGGTCATGATGGCGCTTTCCAACCACCTCCTGAATGATCACTGCCATTTTTTCTTTTTTAATGTTGTATCCGGTAGCGTTTATATAGTCTTTCGATGCTTTGAAATAGGTGGAAGCATACACAAATTTAATAGCTTCTATCAGCTTATTGAAACGGGTATCCGTATCGAGTTGATTGTTTGGTATCATTTTAGTCCCATACACTCCTGCAAATGGCTCGTAGAGGGCATCTTCCAGTATACCAGAAGAACGCACCGCCAGTGGACTATGCATATGAGAAATTAAGCCGCGAAGATCGCCCAGAATTTCAAATGGTATCTCAGCGGATTGAAATGCATGGGCAATACGATCATTCGAAACATCCGAAAGAGCGATCGGGTAAAGATCATTTTGACTCATAAAGGTGTCAAAAATATCAGTTCGGATAACCGTCATGGCAGGAACGCTTATCTTGATCTGGGAGAAATCAGCGGTATTTAATCGGGAAGTGAGATATTCATTGATGGAAACCAGACCTTGTGCTTTTCCACCCAATAAGCCAGTGCCGATATAAGTGATGGCTTTATCTGAATCGAA
>CAZBBC010000151.1:0-10377 GCA_964489835.1 uncultured Calditrichota bacterium | reverse complement strand
TCTATTACTATAGGTACGGACGGCTGCTCGCCAAAGAATTATACTGGCGCGACCAGGGACTATTGCGCTTTGATGCTGAAGTGGAACTCTATCACCAATTCCGTGCGGAAAAACAACCCCAGACGCTGAGATTGTTCCTTTACTTCGGTCATGAAATCCCTGAATTTGACGGTGCGGGTTACGATGCCTCTTATGCAGATTGGACGTTTACGGTGCATGACCTGGCACAAGAATTAAAACGCATCAATTCTGATTCCCCGAAGTTTGATCTCATGGTGCTCTCCACCTGTTTCAACGGCACACCACACACAATCGCCGCTCTCGCTCCGCTGGCACGAACGATCGTTGCTTCTCCCGGCAATCTTCACCTTTCTTACTTTGATATCCATCCATTTGAGCGGCTGGATGTCGGTTTGCACGACGGAGATATAGCGGGGTTTGCGAAAAAGTTCGCGAACCAGGCATTTGACCAGCTGACAGAAGGTATTCAGACGGCGATCTCTGTTGCTGTATACGATATGGATCGCGTACAGGTTTATTTGCAGGCTGTCGACAGTGTCTATGATCATACCTTGACGACATTGAAGGGGCTTCCAGCCGGATCGATTGAGCACTGTGATTGCGCTGAAGACTCTATATATGTGCTGCCGGGAATGAGTGATGGGGTAGATTTATTCTACCGCCCGGCGCGTTTCGGGCGCTTAAAGTATAAACAGAACCATTCGGGCTGGGAATGCTGGAGGCTTGTGAATTAATTGGTATTCTATTGATCAATTTACTTAGTCATTAACAAAATTGAAAGTGTTATGAAGACTTATCCAACAAATCAAACAAGCGTATTAGGCCGATGTGCGTGCTTCATCGGCGTCCCGCTATGTGTGGGACTTGCGGCTGTTTTGATGATGCCTGCCGTCGCTATTTCTCAATCACCAGCGACCGTAGACCTTGGAACTGCATCCAGTTTCGCGGTACTGGGTGCCAGAATCACCAATACCGGTGCGCCCCATCTTATAAGGGATATTGGATCGTATCCGACTTATGCAATATCCGGATGTTCACCCAGTACCGCAGAGCCTACGGGGCCTATGCCGCAATTCTTCCGGAAGAACTCGAACAAGTACACTTGCAGAGAGGAGATCACGGATATTGTTGGATGCACAAGTGGGTTTTTCTAAATGAGTGCTTTTTTCCTATGCATCTATTTTCTACGCGATCTGAGACCTGCAGATTCCGGAACGACGCTGACACAGGAGAAAAGAAAAAGTTCAGATACCCAGAAAAAACAGAAGAGAGGAGGTGAATACAAAATGAACGATAAATGGGAAATTTACAAAGATGGCGAAAATCAATGGCGATGGCGACGCACTGCCCCAAACGGCAATATCGTCGGGGCTTCATCACAAGGCTATTCGAATAAAGCCGATTGTGAAGGGAATGCACGTCGTAACGGATGGAAGAGTTAATCGCTGATTTTTCCTTATGAATTCTGCCAAGAGCAGGAAGTGCGAATATGGGTTGCCTCCGGGTGAACCAGAGGCAACCCTAATTTGCGGCAATTTATAATTATAAGAAAGAAGTGATAAAATGTTACAAAAAGATTTGAATGAAGAGCATAAAGAAATAAAGATCAAAGCGTATGAGCTTTACGAGAAACATGGTTTTAAGGATGACAATAATTTTATTGATTGGCTGGAGGCGGAAAAACAATCCGGAAAATTTGGAGCGAGAAAAAAATGGGCCAAACTTTCGAGATTAGGACAGAGTAAACGGATGATAAATATTTATCTTTTTATCATCGGACTTTTATGCATTATCATAGTAATTCTTTTATTTATGTTGTTTAATTGAAATTCCAGGATAGCTATCGCTGAAAAAAACCTGTCTGATATGAAGATTATGATGCTTGTGCTTGACCCAAATGCGGATGAAAAAGTGTTAGTATTACATAATTAATAAATCGCTTTATTAAAATTAAAATCAAAATAAAAGCATTGATAAAAGAGGAATATACGCATGTTTATAAAATTACAAACCGGATTGTTTACCATGCTGCTGGCGGCAATTCTGTTACAATCTTGCAGCCTCGTGCCGTTGACCGGAAGGCGTCAACTCTCACTCGTTTCGGATAACGAGATGCTCTCCACGAGCTTCGTGCAGTATGATCAGTTCCTGAATGAAAATAAGCTGAGTACGAACACGGTACAAACGAATATGGTCAAGGCAGTCGGCAGGCGTATCCAAAACGCAGTAACAACATATTTTGCCCAGAATAATTTGTCCCATGGCCTCAACGGATTTGCATGGGAATTCAATCTTATCGAAAGCAAGGAAGTAAACGCCTGGTGTATGCCCGGAGGAAAGGTGGTAGTGTATTCCGGAATCCTCCCGGTTACACAGAACGAAAACGGGCTGGCAGTTGTAATGGGGCACGAAATCGCTCACGCCGCGGCAAAGCACAGCAACGAGCGGATGAGCCAGGCGCTGCTCGCCCAGTTAGGTGGCCAGACGCTTGCCGCTGCGCTCCAGAATGAACCCCAGCAGACCCAGCAGATCTGGATGACACTTTTCGGTGTTGGGGTCCAGGTTGGTGCGATGCTTCCGTACAACCGTCTTCAGGAGAGTGAGGCAGATCACCTCGGATTAATTTTTATGGCCATGGCCGGGTACGACCCCAACGGTGCCGTCACGTTCTGGCAACGTATGTCTCAGAACGCTGGAGCCAAGCCGCCGGAATTCCTGAGCACGCACCCTTCCGACGAAAATCGTATCCAGAAAATCAAATCGGAGATACCGGAGGCCATGAAGTATTATAAGAAGTAGGGGTGATATACACTAGGTCCATGTCTACTATAATAAGGTGTTCAGGGATTAGATCCCTCTTGATCTGGGATGACTTAATAGTAGTCCAAAAGGACCAGCTCCTAATTCATCCTTATGGGCGATTATTTTTACGGCTGGATTTTATTATCTTAATTTTACAAATATGACAAAACAGGTTTTATTCATTTTAGGAGGAAATGACATGAGAATTTTTCGAGACCGAATCATTCAAATCGTTTTTGTTGCAGCTTTCGGCCTGTTCTTCGCGCGGCAGGCTGCGGCTCAGTACATCGGTGTCCTGCAGTCCGCTGAGACGATGGACCGTGGCACATTCAAGCTCGCGGTTGCCCCGATCATGGTATTCGGCAAGGACGGAGCAGATGACGAGTTCGGGCTCGCGGCTCGCCTGGGGTATGCATTTACTGAACGCTTCGATGCCGAAGCGAAGCTGGGCTTCTTCGATAACGGTACCTTTATCGGCGTGGATGGCGAGTACTGGATTTTCGGGGGAAAGGCAAGGAATTCCAGCATTGATTTCTCATTGACGGGAGGTCTCCACTGGATGCTCGGGAGTGATAATCATTACGACACGATGGGGTTTGAGCTCACACCGCAGTTGAGCGGGAAGGTGAGCGAGAACCTGGAACTGTGCATTTCTCTGAATGCCTCGTTCGAGTCGATACAGGATGCCCCGCCGGGGGTCGACGACTCATTCACAGTATTACACCTGGTGCCCGGAATCGAGTACCGCTTGTCCGACATAGTCGACCTGGTTGCCGAGTTCGGCATAGCGGTCAACGATAACGCGTCTCACTATGTGGGCGCCGGTATCTCGTATTATATCCGCTGATAGCGAGTGGATGGACAATTCCAGCCAGAAACCTTGGTAATTTTCAATCCTGCGGCCAGGAAAAAGAACCACCGACGATGTTTTTGAGGCGAATCGCTTGTAATCGTGCGCCGGTGGTGACGGTAGGCAATAACTTAAAATTTGAAGTTGGAAACAGTTCTGGAGATTTCAAATGAACAGCTCAACATTAAGGGAAACTGGAATGAGATCGCCCGTAAGCTCAAGCAACAATTTGCCAACCTGACAGACGATGATTTGCTCTTCAAAGAAGGTAAGGAGGAAGAACTGTTGGGGAGACTGCAGAAGAAACTTGGGAAAACCAAGGATTTTCATTTCGAGCGGAGCAAGGAATCTGCTTAATTACTTGAAAATATATATAAATACGACCTGAATGGTGACCAGGGAGCGAGGTAGAATAAGATATTTGCGACGCGTATCAAAGGAATCAGAACTTCCCTACAGCGATTACATATTACACACTTAAATAGGAAAAAGATGAATCCATGAAAAAGATATTAATTATTCTGGGGATATTGGTTTTTCTTCTTTTGACGGCCATGATCATTGTTCCGATAATTTTTAAACCACAACTGGTAAAGCTTGTAAAAAAGGAAGCCAATAAAGATATCAACGCCACGCTGGATTTTGAGAGTATCGGCTTAAATTTATTTGAAAAATTTCCGAATCTATCCCTCAATATCAATCACCTGACGTTGATCAACAACCCGCCTTTTAATGGGGATACCTTAGTACGTATTTCAACTTTTAAATCCACTCTTGACTTGATAAGCCTGATCAAAGACAAAACGGTGCGGGTATTTTCAATTGTACTTGATGAACCTCAGATTCATCTTACTGCTTTAAAAGATGGTACGGTGAACTGGAATATTGTTAAGATCCCGGAAGAGCAACAAGCCGAACCCGTGACAAAAGCGGAAAGCAATTACAGTCTCACTCTCCAGAAATACGAAATAATTGACGGAACTATTCTTTATAACGATCAATCTTCCGGCATGCAGGTTATTGCCAACCACCTTGATCACATAGGGAGTGGAGATTTCACTCAGGATCATTTTCAACTTTTCACCTTTACGAAAATCAATGAATTGTCAGTCGGTTTTGCCGGGATCAATTATTTGAACAAAATAGAAACGCAATTAAAAGCTGATATTGATGTCAATGTAAAGGATAAAAAACTTACCTTAAAGGAAAACGAATTACAGCTCAATCAATTGATACTCTCATTTGATGGATTTGTCACGATGCCAGGGAAAGAGATGGTAACTGATTTAAAATTTAAAACCAATCAAAATGATTTAAAAAACATTTTTTCTCTGATTCCTGCCCTTTATAATAAAAACTTGACTGAAAGCAAAACCTCAGGACAAGCAGCACTCCAGGGTTACATCGAGGGTACGTATAAAGAAGATCACTATCCAGCTTTTCATCTCCAATTATCAATTAATGATGGCATGTTTCAATATCCCCAATCACCGTCTCAATTAAATCATATAAATTTGGATTTGTTCATTCATAATCCGGGTGGAATTCTGGACAATACTTTAATTGATCTTAAAAAATGTCACGCTGAAATAAATAAAGAGCCCTTTAATGCGACGATTCAAATCAAAACACCGATATCGAATCCATATATTTCTACAACTGTAAAGGGCAATATAAATTTGCACGATATAAAAAATCTGATGCCACTAGAGGAAGATGTTGATTTATCGGGTTATGTTACATCTGATCTTTTCGTCGAGGGAAATTTAGCGAACATTGAGAAAAATCAATACGATAAGTTTCAGGCTCGTGGCAATCTATCATTCAAAGATATAATTTATAGTGGACCGGCGATGCCTGTAAAAGTTATGGTTCAGCACGCGAATCTTGAATTAAAACCTGAAAAAGTCAGTCTCAATAATTTTCAGGCTTTATTGGGAAAGGGTGATATTTATGCGACCGGTTCGCTGGATCATGTCTTACCTTATTTGCTAAAAGGTCAAACCTTAAAAGGTGATTTGACCGTCAATTCGACCTTTTTTGATTTAAATCCCTGGCTTGAAGGTCCGAGACAACTGGCTGCAATTGAGTTGCCAGCAGGAATAGATTTTACATTGAATTCAACTTTTAAAGAAGTCTTATTTAGCAAATTGAAAATAACGAATGTATTGGGCATATTGGCCCTAAAAGATAAAATGCTCCATTTGATAGGCTTAAATATGAATGTACTCAATGGCTCTCTGATCGCCAATGGAACCTACAGCAAACTAAAAGACACAGCAGCTCATTCATTCTTTGCTTTGAAGTTAAGTAATTTTAGTGTCGGTGAGGTTTATCAGAATTTTCTGACCGTGCAAAAATTTGTGCCTATCGCCAAAAACATTCAGGGGAATTTCGGTGCAAATCTGGAGCTTGTTACGGATTTTGATTCCACTCTAACGCCTGTTCTTCGTACCGTTAACAGCAGTGGATCACTTATTATTCAAAAGTTGTTGGTCGAAAATTTTAAGCCGCTTGACGTTTTGGCAGATATCCTGAAAATGGAAAAATTAAGAAAATTGGCCTTTGAAAATATCCAACCTTCTTATACGATTCGGGACGGACGATTCAATTTGGCTCCTCTGAATTTTAAGATCGAGAATAGCGAGGTCCTGGTAGCCGGTTCCAACGGTATCGATATGTCTATGGATTATTTAATGAAGCTCATATTACCGGCCAAAGAACTGAATAACCAGACCAATGTTGTTATCAACAATATTTTCAACAAAAAATTGGATATTTTACAGGAGGATCATGTTGTTCTCGATGTTTCCTTCAAAGGAACAATTGATAAACCAGAGGTGAACGTATCAGGGAGAGATATATTAAAAGGAGCGACCGTTAAATTGATCGATATTGCCAAACAAGAAATACTCAAACAGAAAGTTTTCCTCCCCGATACCGTAACAACAGAAATTGACAAACAAAAATCTCAATTAGAACAGCTAAAAAAAGAGGCAGAGAAACAATTAAAGAGTCTGTTCAAAACGAAATGAACTCAAGATGATCGGCAGTACAATACCCGCTCAGCCCGCAGCGCCCGTAAGTAAACGGAAAAGGCTTGTTAATCAGACTCGCCGGGTCTGGGCGATAATTTATCTTGCTATCACTAAATTTTTACAGATTGACGGGGCACAGTGGGCGGGAACATTCGCCTTCAATGCCTTTTTCTCCCTGTTTCCTTTGATCGTCCTCGTAGTCACTATTGCCTCGGTCTTTTTTGACCGGGACAGGGCCGGACAAGAGGTCATTGCTTACATAGAAGGCTATATCCCGATTAGTGGCGAAATGCAACATTACATTTTTGACACCATCACTGGCGTAATCGAAGCACGCGGGCAGGCCAGTGTGGTCGCATTTCTCCTGCTGGGATGGGCTGCAATGCAATTCTTCAACGCACTGATCTCTTCCACCAACCGCGCCTGGGGCGTCAAGGCATACAATTGGTGGCGGCTGCCGCTTAAAAGTCTGGTTTTTCTCGCCATTATGGTCAGCACCGTCCTCTTGGGCGTCGCGGTACCGGTGTTGGGAAAAATGGCGAAGGATTGGCTCTTTCCTGTGAATGAATTCAGTTCATGGGTCTATGCCCTGGTGAGCTTTTTCATACCCTTGCTAGTGGTGTTCCTCAGTCTGAGCATGTTTTACCGGCTGGCTCCGCGCCGACCCACACGTTTTGCAGAAGTCTGGGTTGCTGCCTTGTGTGCCACCGCTCTCTTGCAGGCGGCTGAAAGTCTATTCGTGATCTACCTCGAGAATTTTGCCACATTTAATGCCGTCTATGGGATGTTTGGCGGGATCATGGCATTGCTGTTATGGATTTATCTTTCCGGGTGCATTTTCATCTTCGGCGCCTGCTTGTGTGCCGCTCAGGCCGAAGGGCGTTCAGCGCTGTCTGCAACAATTATAGCGCGGTGGAAACCGACCCACTAGCCACCAGTTGGCACTCTAACAAATTCCTTAATTTAGTTCATCATGGAGACGAACCCGACAAGCTGCAACTGCATAATCGCCTGGAAACGGTGCAATATTCCCGCCAGAGAAACCTGCTAAAAGAAATAATATTAGCAACCAGTACTTTCCTTGTGCAGGTACCAGACCTTCCCCTCCCAAAAACCTGATTAAGGTCTATCATCGAAACAGTCCTTTCTATAGACCCAATTTATACTTTTTGATCTATTGTATCCTTTTCCTGAATTGATCACATTAAACTTATTCCTTCGGTAAAAGGTGAGGTTTCCTATTTGTACTAATCGGGCGTGGGCAGGCAGCGTATCGACGAACCATCCGGGCAGTCAATACTTGAAGCTATCCGGAAGGCCTTACCACCGATCGGCAGTTAATCAAAGTGGTCTTGTTTTTTTTAATAAATGTAATTGTAGTATGTGTGTTTAACTTGAAAAAAGGGAAAGGATAATTGCTATGTTATGGACCATCGCTATTGTTTTGATCATCTTGTGGCTCCTGGGGCTGATATCTTCCTACACCATGGGCGGTTTCATTCATATTCTGCTGATTATCGCCGTCGTGGTCATCCTGCTCAACCTAATTAGTGGACGAAAGCTTCGGTGACGATTTAGCACTGACAACGTCGTGCTTATTCAGCTGGAAAGGAGGTAATTCAAAACGTAGAATACCGGTTATCAAACAAAACACAATCTGGGGAGGTCACATCCCCCTCCAACTGCGGCTAAGAATTTTCAAACCATGTAAAGAGAGATTTACTAATATTTACGAACCAAGAAAGGAATTTTTTTATGAAACACTTAACGTTATTTTTAATGTTGGTTGTCCTGCTTTTTGTATCTAAGCCAACCTATGCACAATTCGACAACCCCACTGTGGGCCTTGGTTTTTCTGCGGGTGGTGCCCAGGGAGATAATAGCTCTGCTGACGAGTGGGTGATGCAGTTTCGTGGTCATTTTCAATATAAACTCATTTCCCCCTATGTATTAGGTCAACTTAGCCTGGGATACATGAAATTCAAGGCTCCTGGCGTGTATCAGGCAGAAATCGGCCTGGTTGAAAACAGATTTCAATTAATCCCGTTTTCTATGAAGACTTTGAATCCATTTTTTTATACCGGAGTTGGCCTGTCAAAAACTGTTGGTACAAGTGGTTCGGATTTTTTGCCAATGATTCCTTTGGGAATCGGTATTCAGACCTGGCTCGGCAGCCAAATGTTATTGGAAATTAGCGGTGGATATAATTTAGTCTTATCTGACAAACTCGATGGACGCCAACGATCGAATGCCGACCTAAACAGTCTTAGTAATAAGAAGCATGATGGATTCTATAATTTTCTTATCGGACTTACTTTTACCATCGGATCAAACGAGAATGCCGACTCTGACAAAGACGGTTTGACCAATAAAGTTGAAGAAGAATTAGGCACTGATCCCGAGAATCCTGACACCGATGGCGACGGTTTGAAAGATGGCGCTGAAGTGAATCAGTACAAAACCGATCCACTAAATATGGATAGCGATGCTGACGGATTGAATGATGGCGCTGAAGTGAATCAGTACAAAACCGATCCACTAAATACAGATAGCGATGGCGATGGCTTAAAAGATGGCGCTGAAGTGAATCAGTACAAAACCGATCCACTAAATACAGATAGCGATGGCGACGGCTTGAGCGATGGCGCTGAAGTGAATCAGTACAAAACCGATCCACTCAAAGCGGATACTGACGGTGATGGCCTTAGTGATGGCGCTGAAGTGCAATATAAATCTGATCTATTGAAGATGGACTCCGATGGTGATGGCTTAAGCGACGGCGCTGAAGTAAATCAGTACAAAACCGATCCGGCGAAAGAGGATACGGATGGAGATGGTTTAAGCGATGGCGACGAAGTGAACAAATATAAGACAAATCCGGTGAAAAGCGATACGGATGGTGGTGGTATGGCCGACGGCGCTGAGGTGAAGATGGGAACGAACCCGTCGGATTCGAAAGATGACGTAACGTCGACGATTATACTTGAGAAAGGGAAAAAAGTAATTCTTCGAGGGGTAAATTTCGAAACCAACAAGGCCACTCTAACGCGAAACTCTGAGAGTATTTTGGAGGAAGCCTATAAAGCTCTCATTGCCAATCCAAATGTACAGGTGGAAATTTCCGGCCATACGGATAGTGTGGGCGGCGATGCATATAATCAGGACCTCTCGTTACGCCGGGCGCAAGCAGTGAAAAATTGGCTGGTGCAAAGAGGCATCGCATCGAATCGCATGAAAACTATCGGTAAAGGAGAAATGGAACCCGTCGCCGATAACAACACGGCAGATGGTCGAGCAGAGAATCGGCGCATTGAATTCTATGTTCAGTAATAGGCTGAATGAAGGAGAATTGGAAGACCAATGAAGCAGAATACTGGTTAACAAACAAAACATAACCAGAGGGGCGTTGAGAGGGGCCAGCCTTCGGCGGCATCATCAATTAACCGAAGGCGCCATCTTTACGCCCCTCTTTAATCGATGTTTTATTCGCAATCTGAAAAGAAGTGTACAGTGAAGAATATAACCAGAAGTTATCCGAACGTCGTGCGCAATCTGTTGCCAACTATCTATTGGGTCTTGGTGTGCCCGGCTCAAGGATTTCTACGGTCGGGCTGGGTGAGTCGAACGCAATCGCTTCAAACGACACCGACGCTGGTCGTCAGCAAA
>CAZBBC010000150.1:0-10407 GCA_964489835.1 uncultured Calditrichota bacterium | reverse complement strand
TGAGGAACTGATGGCGGCTGCTTTCAACAGATTGTAAAGATCGCTGATACTTACAAATTGCCAGGTAAACTGATAGAGTCGAAGCCTGAAGAAAACCGTATATTTGATAATTAGAAATAAGGGGATTGCATTTATAATATAACCGTACGGGAAGGCATGTACTTCTGGTTTGATACCGAATTTTAAAGCATATGAAATATAAATGGATATCACGAAAATAATACCATCAGCAACAGAAAAGAATATCGTTCTTTTCAGTGGTGTGACATTCGTGAATAACTTTCTTAAAATTTTCATTGCAGTATCTTCCGGAAAGTTTTTAATATAATCTTAATATCGGTAAGAAGCGACTGGTCCTGAATATATTGTTTGTATAGCCGGATTTTTTGGGGTAAAACTTCGGTGATATATCCTTCATGTACATTATCATATTTAACGAGTGTTTCTTCCTCATGATGAAATTCCAAAGTCGCGTAATCGGTAATTCCCGGTTTTACTGTGAGAATAAATTGATAGTCTTTATAAAAATGAGAAACATACTTTTCGACTTCAGGGCGGGGACCGACAATACTTAATTCTCCCTTCAAAACATTAAATATTTGGGGTAATTCGTCAAGTTTGAATTTTCTAAGAAAATTCCCAATCGTTGTTATTCTCGAATCCCCCTTCCGGGTGACCAAAGCACCATTTCTATCAGTGTCCACCTTCATTGTTCTGAATTTAAATAACCGGAACTTTTTGAAATCTTTACCGACCCGATCCTGTTGGTATAAAACCGGACTTCCCTCGAATATTTTGATCATCATCGCAATCGTTAGCAGGATTGGTAAGAGCAGGATCGCAGCCAGACTTGCAAATACAATATCAAAACATCGCTTTCCGAAGCTAATATACATATTATCTGCTATATACCTTTGTGAGATCTAACACATTTTCAATCACATAGTCTATCGCTTCATCGCTCATACCCGGATAAATAGGCAGGGATATAATACGTTCATACAACCATTCGGAATTTGATACGGATTTAATATCTACAGGGCATACTTTTCGGTAATAGGGGTGGCGGTACAAGGGAATAAAATGAACGGAAGTTTTTATATTCCGTTGAGATAGCAGCTCGATAAATTGATTTCTGTCGATCGTCAATTTTTCCAGCGCCAGTTTTATCACATACAGATGCCAGGCGGTTTGGCAGTCAGGTTTTATTGTGGGGATATCTATGGCATCAACGGATGTAAACGCTTTATTATACATTTCAGCAATCTTTGAGCGCATCCGCCACATCTTCTCAGACTTTTCCAGTTGTGCCAAACCCAATGCCGCCTGAATATCCGTCATATTATATTTATGTCCGGCATCTACTACCTCATAATACCATGAACCTTCTTTGGTGTAACGTTTCCAGGCATCCTGACTGATCCCATGCAGTCTCTGGACGCGCATCTCCTTGGCATACGTTTCATCCGCAGTCGTTGCCATGCCCCCTTCACCACAAGCAATCGTTTTAGTGGCATAAAAACTAAAGGCAGTGATATCACCATGTGAACCCACCGGCCGGCCTTTATAAAAAGAGGGGAAACAATGGGCAGCGTCTTCAATCACCTTTAAATGGTGTTTTTGTGTAATGGCGAGAATATCGTCCATATCCGCCGGTTGGCCGCCAAAGTGGACCGGCATAATCGCTTTGGTTTTCCCGGTAATATTTTTCTCAATCTGATCCGGGAGAATATTATGGGTCTGTTTGTCTACATCAACAATCACTGGTTGGGCATCAAAATAGCGCACCACCTCGCCACTGGCGGTGAAAGTCATCGCCGGAATAATCACTTCATCGCCTGGTTTTAAACCAATGACCTTCAACGCCAGGTGCAGCGCCGCCGTACAGGAATTCATCGCCACCGCATGATCTGCCTCAACCGCTTGTTTAAATTTTTCTTCAAACTCGAAGGTTTTGGGACCCATGGTCAACCATCCGCTATGGATGGCCTCGGTGACCCTGGCAATTTCTTCCTGACCGGTATAGGATTTGTGAAAAGGAATATCCAACGTTTATCCTAAATCTTTGTTCATGCAATTAAACTGGTCTATTCATCGCGCGGCCCAAGGCTGCAAACAAAGAAAAAAATAGTCCACGGATTCCACGGATTTTATTTAAAAATTATTATTATTTTAGTTTCAATCCGTGCAAATCAGTTTAATCTGCGTCATCCGTGTTCTATTAATATCGCTGCGCCGCTGCCTGCCCGGCGCAGACGGGCGAGAAATGAATTATCCAGGTTAGTAAAATTTTTGCTTAAATTACAAAGTTTTTAGCTATAATAGCATAAACCACAGAGCCACAGAGGTAATTTATAAAATATTTCAGTAAATAAAAATTCCTAATTTGCCTCCCACATTCACTAGTATTCCCCGTACATTTGTATTATATGATTATAAGATTTTTTTTAGACAGGATTTTCAGGATTCGATTTATTTTCTGGCAATGCCTATGATAATATAGCGCCAGGATTTTGGCACAATAAAATTAAAAATGCTTTTATCTAATATTCCCAGAACCATTCTCTGCCATTCGGTTCGCCCGAATGCTCCTAAGAACCCTACCGTTTTATATTTAAAATTCGAAAACAGGACCGTGAATTCTTTCATTTCCTGAATGGATACATAGCGCCATTCACTACCCCAACGGATAAATTTTTTACGAAAGAATTGGTGAATCGGTGAGGCCCTAAGATTTTCTGCAAAGAAAAGTTCTCCGCCCGGTTTGAGTGATTTATATATTTCTTTTATAGTAGCCAATTGTAATTCTTTTTTATCATTCCGACCAATACCACCGAGCATCGATTTAAAAAGTACAATGTCAAATTCATCTTTATAGGGAATAGAGGTTGCGTCAATTTCAGTATAGGAAATTTTATTCTCGACCTTGTAGTTCCGATGCAGTTCTTTGGCTTGATTGGTTGGACCGGTAAGATCAGAACAAACAACCCGGGCTCCCTGTGATGCCAGCCAAAGGGATAATCCACCGTTCCTGGCTCCTAGGTCAAGAGCAAACGATTTTTCTAATGGAATAGTTGCATTCTTTTTCCAATAATACAGGGCGTGGGACCAGTTCATCTGATCCCATTCAATGATATCTTTAATCCTGGGTGTGTGTTTCATGATTATAATACTTTGTCCGAGAAATCAGACCTGCCAATTTAGTCCTGATAATGCGTAAGACAATGATTTATACACTATAATTACCTATTTAGTGACAACCACCTGCAATTGCATCTGCTTATTTAAGAAGACAGATAGTAGGCCAAATGGAAATAATATTAATTCCCGAAAATATGCTTGCGATAATGGTTGATGGGCTTTCCAGAAACGATAGTTACCGCCAAACTGAGATAACTGCAGAATATTAAATCCTGTCTTAAGAAGTGCGAAACGCAGGGATTTTTGATTAAAGCCATTGATATGATAGGGAGGATAGAATGGTTTTATTCTGCCATATTTATTTTTTTGTCGCATCATTGTATATAAAATTTTTTTAACATCATTCAACAGACAATCTTCATTGGGGACGATGATAAATCCGACACCACCAGGTTTCAGTATTCGGAATATCTCGGCTAAAACGGACATTGGTTCTGTTACATGCTCAAGTACAGAATCAATATATATGGCCTTGAAAAAGTTATCGTTATATTCCGCTTCAAATATATTTCCATTAAAAAATTCTATTTTCTCGCTTTCAATCGATGGATTTAAATTGCTGGCTATATCTAAACCATAAGGCATATAATTGTATTTGAGTGCTTCATTTAATACAAATCCTTCCCCACAGCCAATATCTAAAAATGGACCTTTTTCAGATTTGGAAAATTTTGAAATCAATGAAAGCCTGGATTTTCTTTCCTTATCATGTAATTTCTTCTGCCACTCTGTAACATTCTGATTGCTAAAATAATCATTTTCATATAGTTTTGTCCATTGAGCCTGGGTCAAGCTAATCTCGGGAACTAAAAAATAAAAAGAACATTGGTTACATTGAGCAATTGCATACTCAATATGATCAGGATTTGGGAAGATCATATTAACACGAGGATTTCCAATGACATCGTATTGATTTGACCCGCAGATTTTACATCTCATATCCTATATCTCTGTATAACATTACAATTATTAAGATTTACAACCAAATTTTTCTATTTGCATTAAAAATCTCCTGACAATTTCCTTTCTGTCAAAAGACTGAACGGCAATCTTTCTTCCGGATTTACCATATTGATGTCTGATATCTTTATTTTCTGACAGATAGATAAACGCCTTTGACAACGACTCAATATCTCCCGGATCTACAACAATTCCACAATTATTCTGAGATACTATTTTCGCTCCTTCACCATCATCGACTATAATTACCGGAACTCCGGATGCCATGGATTCATAAAGCTTTGAAGGTACAGCACCAAATAAATGTTTTTTCAAAGGAACAATGGCAACATCCGCAGAAGCGACCAGGGCAGGCATTTCATTGGCAGGCACTGGATCCCAAAATTTAACATTTATAAGATTTAATTCTTTAGTCTTATAAAGCAAATCCTCTTTTACAGGCCCATCACCAACAAAGACAATACAAAATTCGGGTGTCGTAATTTTTGAAACAGCTACCAATATTTGATCAAGTCCCTGGGCAATGCCATGGAGTCCCGCATATAAAAAAACACAAGTATAATTTCCAACCAGTTGATTATGAATGTCATTTGAAAAACTCTCCGGAAAAAACTTTGACGTATCAACACCATTTGACAGATGGTGGGTATTGACATCTGGAAATCTGGAATTTACACTCTGCAGGATCTCATAGCTTTGACCGGTAACCAGCTGTGCGTGATTATAACAGAAGGACTCCAGGGCATATGTTAATTTTATCAGAAATTTATTTTTTAAGATATTCAATTCCACAGCACTTCCCGGCCATAAATCGGATACATTAAATATCCAACGTGCGCGCTTTATTTTACTTAGAATAAATCCTGAGATTCCTATGAAAAGCGGAGGGCTCTCACTGAATAGAATATCAACTTTAGGAAGACAAAATAATCCGATCAGGATTGAGGAAAAAACAAATGAAAAATAATTTGCCAGACGCTTAATGATTCCAATGTTTTTTGTAGGGTATATAAAACATCTGAGAATCGATAATTCATTGATGATTTCTTTTTTATAAAATCCACCATATCCTTCAAAGATTTTACCTCTCGGATAGTTAGGCATCGCAGTGAGAACCATCACTGTATGCCCTTTCTCCTTCAGTATATTAGCAATATCAAGCAGACGCGTTTGCGGAGCACCTATCTCCGGCGAAAAATATTGTGTCAAAAATAGAATTTTAATTATTTACACCTGTCATTAAATGTTATATCTAACCTGGGTTATTCATAAAAAATTAATGTCTAATAGTATATGTAACATATATGCAACAATTTAATTCCCCCTTAGTAAAGGGGGTTAGGGGGTTGTTTAAAATATACTCTTTTGAAATATGTCAATTCTTTACAACCCCTTAATCCCCTTTTTTAAGGGGAAACTTTACCGTTGCTATTTGATAAATCTGAGACTCATGAGTTAACCAGGCTAATTAAATGTAATTTAGAATGATGTCAACTATTTATCAATATTGGGATCAGATAAATTATTGCCGTCATAATTACCGGGCGCCTGGTTAAGCTGCTAATGCGTACATTAATTTGCAGTAGAATGATCTGCTGCTAAAACAGACAGTTTTAATTCTAAAGAAATAAATTTTATGTTTTAGTCATCTTTTTTTAAATTTCCTTAATCTGAGAACCGAGAGTAAATTTAGACACTCATTATGGCAAAAATACATATTCACTACCTGATGCCTCATGGAATAGGTGATGTTATTATGACTATTCCTGTTCTGAAAGAAATTGCTAAAAGAAAATCTGTTGAATTTTCAATTACTGTCAAGAGTAAAACGGAAGCCGAGGTAATAAGAGCTTTGTGTCCTGAGCAAAGTATTAATTTTATTTATTTCAGGGATATCCCCAGCGAATATAGATCAGTAAAATCATTGTATATTTTAATTAAACGTATCCGATCCTTTTCTCCGGATATTATTTTAACCCAATTTGGCGTAGATGCACCAAAATCAAGTATTATATCTTTTTTGGCCGGTTCGAAGATACGCGTGGGGTGGAAAGGACTTTTTTCTTTTTTAAATACTATAACCTTAATTCCAAGCGGCCTCCATAAAATTGAAGAAAATTTGAAAGTATTACAAATTCTGAATATTGATCCCGGGAAAGATGCCGTAAAATATCCTTTGTATGCGGCTCAGGTAAATAAGATAAATAACACTAACTTAAAAAATATCATATCGTCCGATTCTCTAAAAATTGTGGTAGGCCCTGGTTCACAAGAATTGGACAAACATAAACGGTGGCCAACCAAAAATTATGGGGTACTCGTCAATAAAATTTTGTCGACTTATAAAAATTCGACTGTTTTACTGGTTGGAACCCGGGAGGAGAGCATTCTCTGTGAGGAAATTCTTAAACATTCACAGGAGAAACACAGAATTATCAACCTTGCAGGGATGACAAGTATTATAGAATTACTGGTATTGCTTTCCAAAGTAGATTTGACGATCACACATTGTAACGGGATATCCCACCTGGCTTGTTCTGCCAATCGTCCTACTATTGTCTTATACGGCCCGACGAATTATAAAATCACAGGTCCCAGATCTGATTTTTTCATCCCAATCAGTTTAGAACTTGATTGTTCCCCTTGTTTTAGTAAGGATTATGTAACTGGCTGTGGGAATCCCATATGCATGGAGCAAATTAAGGTTGAAGAAGTATATTTAAAAATTAGAGATCTATTATAGAAGACTGAACATCGATCCACGGTCCGGATTTCGGAGCAATTTGATTTTAATAAATTTGCGGGAGCATGGGAGTAAATGTTTGATTTTTTTATTGTCTATTTTTGAATGACTGAACGGGAAATATAAGATTCTCTTACTGCTTTCACCTCTATAATTTTTTTAATTCTTCGATAATTTTAACGTCTGAAATACTGCAATAAAAAATATAAACATCGCTGTTAGCTCGTATATAGATAATGTTGTAAAGTATTGACCAAAAAAACTCAACATTCCAAGCATTAGGAAAAGAATATTGAGATATACTAAAATTGGATTTTTGGTACGAAAACTCTGAAAATACAATAGGTACGAAATTATGGCTAAAGTTGTGGTCATAAAAATTGTAAACGGATAACCTCCTATCAGGTAGTACAATCCGAAACTTGTACCCACATTTGAGACTAATCCCGGTGCTGTCTCAATAAAACCATGGCTCACATACGGTATGAGATCTATCCGTGTTGGATCTCCCATGATTACATTCATTATATTTTTAAATACAATCAAAAGTGTCCAATCAGGTTTAATATTTGCCCAATCCAGCCATTGATCCAGTACTATGGGACCGGAAACAAAATAGTTAATTGAATTATTTATCAGAAGATCGCGCACCGCTTTGTTCTGAAGAGAAAATGATCCCCAGGCGATGGTCATGCTTATCCAGAAAAAATTCATTATGGCAAAGATTAATAATGATATTTTTAATACCCCTTTCATCTGTTGCATAAGAGATTTTGGAATATTCAGATACAAAAAAGCTATAATGATTAACCAAATTACGTGGTATTTTACCTGGTTTAAAGCTATTGATATAATTAAACCGGTAAGTGTAGCGAAAATAAGGGCTTTTCTATTCGAGTGACGATAGGTAAAAAATAAAAACAGAAAACATACCTTGGCTACTTGTATGACATGAGCTGTAGGTCCGACGATCATTGATTTTTCGAATCGCTCATCACCAAAGAACCACCAGCCACCATGTTGTTGCATAAGACTATATACACGATATACAATGATTAGAATTGATATTAAGGAAATAATCATAAAAAAAAATTGATATTTAACAAAAGGTTTAAAAACATTATTAATTTCAAAACTAATTTTTTTAAGTCCATTGTATTGATAAATATGCGAAAAGATAAACCCAACCAACCAAATGATCAGAAGATTGCCTATAATAAAAAAATGTGCTCCTATGGTTACAGGGGAAAATTTTAAATATCCTAGAAAAAAATTTACGATGATAGATATCATGACCAGCGGCCAGGCGGTAACAGAAAAAGGAGTGATGATAGTATTCAACCTTTTAGCATCGATAAATGTTAACGTCGCTATAATTAAAACAAACACCAAACTGGGCAACTGAATAGTCATAATTATTGTCGCTTTAGCAAAAATTTTAAAAACTCTTATCCACGGATTATCTGCCACAGGCGGATCCCGTCATAGCCGGGATCCTGCTTCGACGGAAAATCTATGTACTATTTTTTTCTTTGTTTGCAGCCCTGGGCTGCGATATGCTATTGTTCCAAAAAACTTTGTTTTTTTAGCAAAATTTTTGCTACTCGGATTATTCATTTCTCGCCCGTCTGCGCCGGGCAGGCAGCGGCGCAGCGACGCGACTATTTATAAATAATTATTTTAGTTTTAATCCGTGTTAATTCGTGTAATCCGTGGACAGATTTTTTTTTGATTGCAGCCAACAGCTGCGGTATGAATAATACCGGTTAATAAATATATTTTCAAAATTCGCCGATATTTCTTTTGGCGATTTTATCTTAATTTCATTTCCCGAAAAATTTTCTCCATTGTTTGTTTCTTTACATCGGTGAGAAAACCGGAATATTTATATACATTTTTCATCAGATAAATGGAACGATTCAGAGGCACTCTGTATCTTAGCCATAATAAATGTACAAAATACAAGAGAGCGGGTATTCTCCAGAAATACCAGATAACCCTGGGAAAATAATATTTTAAATCGATCGTACGATTAAGAGCAAACAATAGAACAGTTCTTTCATAATCATGCAGTAGCTTTTTTACAGAGCTCCCCTCTTTATGATAAACCCTGCTTCCACCTGAACAGATTATTTTTAAATGTTTCTGCTTGGATCTCATACTGAATTCAAAATCTTCCTCACCATGAAAAAACAATTCCGTCAAATACCCATGCCTTCTGATAACCTCTGATTTAATGAAAAAAGCACAACCACTGATAAAGGAAATTTTCTTAATCTCATTTGAATCAATTTGTTTATAATATTTCGTCTGTCCCCAGAACAGCATTCTGCCGCCGGCACTGGCAATTTGCTTGCGATCTTCATACCTGAAAATGGTTGACTGTGCGACACTGATCGTGTCATCTTCTTCCATTCTCTTAACAAGATCTGTCAGTGCATCATTTTCAATCACGGTATCGTTATTAAGTAAAAAATAATATTTACTCCGAAATAACTTTTCGGATAGAACCATGCCCTGGTTGTTGGCGACGGCAAAACCCAGATTCGCTGAATTTTTTAAGAATACAATTTGCTTATTTCTCACGATTGGACCTATCTTTGAGAAATCATTCGCTGCCGTTAATTCTATTAATTTTAGAGGTTTTGTCTCGAGTGGAAAGACTAGATCAGGAAATTTTGTATTGTTTGAAATATTTTCAACACCATTTGCCCACTTTTTGATTTGTTCAATAGAATGATCAGATGAATGATTATCGATGAGGATGACATTGAAATTTTTATAATCCAGATTTAAAACACTCTCTAAGCATTCAATAGTGTCTTCCCAACTGTTCCAATTCAACATAATTATCGAAACATGTGGACTTTCAAGTACCATTCGATATTTTCCATTTATTCTTGTTTTTAAGTATAAATAAACACATGATCAACAATAATACGATTTCAGCGAGTAAGAACGAAACAGCGGCTCCTGTAGTACCATAATAGAAGGTAAGAATTGTACAAATAACTATATTAAGAAGGCCAACAATAATGACACTATAAGTAAATTCATTTTTCATGGAATAATTGGTCATAAATATAATTCCAATGACAAAATTAATGACACCGAATAAGATGACCGGTGAGGCAATTTTCATAATATCCGCCGTGGCCTTAAATTCTTTTCCGAATGCCAGAAAATTAATATAATCAGAAAAAATAAAAATAATCATAGCCATACTGCCAGCTAAAATACTAACTAATATCAAAGTGTATTTAATGATTTTTTGACTGTGTGATTTAGAGGCTGAGCTTATTCGCGATATATACGGATAAAAAGCCTGGGTGATGGGCGCAATTGCACCCTGAATGGCTTTAATAATCTTCTCTCCTGCCATTTCGCCGAGTAATCCTGAGCTTATCAAAGCAAAACAATTAGGGATAAAATGCCTCAGCTACCCGCAAGCCCTCGGCGAACTCACCAAACAGCATTACACAATCGCGGTCGCCGGCACCCAC
>CAZBBC010000149.1:0-10488 GCA_964489835.1 uncultured Calditrichota bacterium | reverse complement strand
TACCAATTTTATCTCTTTATCGGGACAATTATTTTTAACCACGATACCAGTAAAATAAATTATCAATTTTCATTAACTTAATGAAAATTGGTCGAAGGTTTTGTTAATATCTGGTATGAATTTGATGCTGAAAGTGGTGTTGGTATTTTAGCTAAAAGAGTAAATGCGGACGGCACATTGGGTAATCCTAATAAAATTATTAACTCTGAGCATCCAATTCCTGAATCGTTTAATGTAGCCGTGTATCCCAATCCTTTTAATGACAACATCACGATAAAGTTATGGTTATCAAAATCCGAAGATGTGGAAATTTCCGTCTACACTATTCAGGGACGACTGGTAAAAAATATATATAAAGGCAAACAAAAGGCTAATTTTAAAAAATACTTTTGGAATAGCACCAATCAGGATTTAACAAAGGTGAGTTCGGGATTATATATCATCAGGGTAAAATCAGGTAATTTCTTCTTATCAAAAAAAGTAATATTAATCAGATGAGAATTCTATTAATAAGGCGAAACGCAATTCGCTTATTCCCCTTCTATGATTACCTTATATCCGCATACCCTATATCTTATACTCATTGGGTACGGCACGCCGTGCCCCTATACGTTTCGTACCCTGTGTTCACGGGCAGGCATCCGTCGGAGACCGGACTTACGCTTTGCTCCAGCGGAGACCCGCCCCTACGGATTCAGACGCATGGCAATGCCTCTCTACATATCCAAACCATTTCCCTTATACCATATACCTTATACCTTATTCCCATCAGGCCAGACCTTTCCGTTTTCGGATTAACCATTCCAGACTCAACAGAAAAATAATGGCTAAAAGAACCGGCAAACGGTTCCATAATTCAATAGTCGTGCTCTCCACTTTAATTTCCGGTCTGATATTCAAGACGTCTTTGATTTTTTCCGCTTCATTTTCATGAAAATATTTTCCACCGCTTTTTTCCGCTAACTTTTTTAAAAAGGGGACATCCTGTTTTGTCTTTAAAAATTCCCGGTTAACCGGCATCACCATCAATTCTCCACTATCCTCACCCAGTTTTACATCATTTTTCCAGGCCTCGGCATGAATATAATATTTGCCTGATATCATCGGTATAAATGATCCTTCATATCGGCCCTTTTGAACAAATTCAGACTCTAATTCAAATTCCGATGAAGGCCCGCGCACTTTTGTTCTGAGCAAGGCATTATCTACCGGTTGAAAAGAGCCATCATAGACCTGGGTGGTGAGAACAATATTCTCGCCTTCCTGATACGTTTTTTTATCTGATGTGATCATGACATTATTATCGGTTGTCCCACTATCCAACCAACGAATCAGGTTTTTTAAGATCAGCTGCCAGCTATTACGATATATTCGGTCTTCCGCCAGCATAAAATGCCAGCGCCAGAATCCGGCACCGAGCAACAGAATACTTTTATTTCCCTTACCTTCATGAAGACTCATTACGGGTAGCGTCGATTTTTGACCGCTTGAAAGGTTCTGCGTTTCCAGAAGTATTTTAACCGGGGCCTGGAATTTAACCTCGGCATAATTATATTGTATGGGAGGAGCCAGATTCCAAAATTTTGTTTCAGATTCTGAATGCTCAAATATGCTCAGGAGAGGTAATACCTGCCCTTCCATCGTTGGTTTAACCTGTGTTTCAATGAGGCCATTTGACAGCCGGATGGATTGAACAGGAAAAAAGTCCTTTAAGAATTTTAATCCTCTTCCTGTTATAGGATCTCCCATGAGAATCAACGTCGGTATTCGTTGAGCGCTTAATTTCTGAAGGATATTTTCCGTCCGTTGATCATTCAAGCGGTCAGGGGAATAATTACAGAGGACTAAAACATCCAGACTATCTAAAATTTTATCGGGGGTATTTAGAAAATATTGTCCGTTTTTTTTAAAAACGGAGGTATTGATTTCAATATCCTCCAGATCACTCAAAACGGAGCGCAGGAATTCACTTTCACGATCCGCTTTTCCTGCCAGGAGCCCCACGCGTATTTTTCCCTTTAACACTTCCATGGCAACAGTATAAATATTATTTTCCCTAATCGCTTCTACCGGCAGGGATTGTATTTCCAATTGATATTGGGTGAGACCTGTCTTTTCGGGTACAATATCAAGAGTAGCGACGGAAATCCCCTGTTCACTATTAATGTCTATTTTTTTTGCCTTAATCACCCGGTTATCCTGCTTTAATCTCAGCGTTACCTGCTGATCTTTAATACCCGGGGACATGATATGGACCTGCATTTCGGTCGGCTGATTTTGATATACAATTTTATTATACTTTACATCTGTGATAAGCAGATCAGGTAGATTCAGTGTGTCTCCAATCCCGACGGTATATATTTTAACCCGATTAATATAATCAGAATACAATGGATTCTCACCTACCGTAAAATTTCCGTCGGTTAATAGAATCATGTTCGCGGCCGATCTTTCTGCATTGGTAATAGCTGTGATGGCCTTTTCTATATTTGTACCAAATCGTGTTGTATCAATATCAAGATTTACCGTCCGCATTGTATCCGTATCAAAAGCATAGATAACGGTAGATATCTGACCTTCTGAAAATTCAAGAATATTTTCTGCTATTCCTAACGCCCGCTTTAAGCGATCCTGATTGTTTTCCCGGATACCCATCGAGGCTGATTTATCAACAGCAATGATCAGCTGTCCTGATTCTTTTATTTTCCAGATCGCCGTGATTTCAGGTGCAAAGAGCAGCAAAAATATACCGGCAATCGCCATTCCCCTGATAATTCCCAGAAATATTTGCAGCCATCGTGGTATTGGAGGAATCGTACGCTTATACTGGTAAAAAGCAAACAGACCGGACAGAATTCCGGCAGCGAGTAGTATAAAAAATGAAATGTTAGTATGAAAATACGAAGGGATCTGTTCGGGCATGAATTTCTCAGTTTGAAAAGTAAGGAGTTGAACGGTGTTTAATTATTTACCTCCCGCTGAATCCTGTCCCAACAGGAATCTGCGAGAGATTCTATTATTCCGACCAATTCATAAGCCACAGAGCACACGAAGTACACGAAGATAAAATTAATTAAAAATTGAAAACTATGAATTTGAGCAGGAAATAATAGATGCTAACATTATGTCATTAGTATATTTACATTTTAAATTCGTAATTATTAATTCTTAATTTCTATAAGACTTCGTGCTCTTCGTGAACTTCGTGGCGAATAATTCAGGGTATTTATGCAAGTTAACCACTATAAAAATTATATATATCATAATCACATCTCAGGTTGCTCAATGCTCATGGACGGATAGGCATTTAAATCCGGAGAAGAATGGATACCTTGCTTAAACCGCTCCACACCCGCTCGTGCAATCATCGCGGCATTATCCGTACAATATTGTAAATCCGGTAAATAAAAATTTTTACGCAAATTTTTTATCTCCGTAGCCATCCACTTTCTCAAAAGGGAATTTGCCGCTACACCTCCGACTATACCTACAGAGCTGACATCATAGTATTTGGCGGCTTCTACCGTTTTGTTTACCAGAACTTCTATTGCCGCTTTTTGATAACTGGCACAAATATTCGCCAGATTTTTCTCGACGAACGCCTGCCCGTTCGACTCAATGTAAACAAGCAAAGAGGTTTTTAAACCACTATAACTGAAATCAAATGCACTGTTTTTTAAGACAGCTCTCGGAAACATATGGAAATCAGCTCTGCCCCCGGTAGCTAATTTATCGATCAGAGGTCCGCCGGGATATGCCAGACCCAGGAGTTTGGCTCCTTTGTCAAATGCCTCTCCCACTGCATCATCCCTCGTCTTTCCGATAATTTCATAATCGAGATGTTTTTTTATATACACCAGCTGGGTGTGCCCGCCGGAAACGACAAGACTCAAATGCGGAAAGCTTATTTCGGGGTTTGAGAGAAAGTTTCCATAAATATGACCCTCGATATGGTTAATTCCAACAAAGGGAATATTCAACGCTTCTGATAATCCTTTACTAAAACTCAAACCGACCAATAAAGCGCCGATCAGGCCTGGTCCGTAAGTTACCGCTATACCGGACAAATCTCTCTTCTCAATCCCTGCTTGTCTCAAGGCCTGATTGATAATTGAAGTAATAAGCCGAATATGCGCCCGTGAAGCCAATTCGGGGACAACTCCTCCAAATTGTTCATGGATTTCCTGAGAAGAAACAACATTAGATAATACCTCATGGTGTTTTATAACTGCTGCAGAAGTCTCATCACACGATGTTTCAACACCTAATACATATCCGCTCATTTAATCGACAATAATTTATTGAACCTGAATTATTCACCACGAAGACCACGAAGAGCACGAAGGTCTAATAATAACAATTATTTATATTGAAATTCTAAATGGAATCCTGATCAAATTTTATTTTTTTATTTTTTTAATTAACTACAATAAAAATATCTTCGTGTCCTTCGTGTACTTCGTGGTTTATGAATAGATCAGATAAATTGATTGGTTAATGATTATCTTTTTTTTACCTGTAAAGCAAATGTTTCAGGGATTGATTCAATCCATATAATATTTACAGGCGTTTTGATGCTTACCGCATATTTTTCTCGATCCGGACGATAACTATTTTTAAAATTTATCTCCGCTTTGATCAAAGAAGTATCGAGAGCTGCGACGAACTTTTCTCCCCCTTTAACTTTCAAGGCAAGTTCTGAGGGATTAGCCGTTACTTCAAATTTGGGAGGTACATCCTTAATTTTTATAGGGATTTTATAGATAATTCGTTCAACCAGTCTCTGGACATCGGCCTCAATCTGAACATTTTCCGGGGTTATTTCTATTATACCTGGCATTGGATTCACAAGATTAATATCTTGTGCGAAATAAGATCTTTTGCCGATCGATTCTAAATTCTCTGTAAAAATCGAGTGGACTGCTTCCACTTTTGACCGGGGACCGGTGACGATCGCTGTGTCAAAATCAAATGTGTAATTCATTAATATGTATCCATCCTCAGGCTGAATTTTTCCAGATAGTACAACAGGTAATTCTCTTTTTACCAGATCGTCAATTTGAAGGTCTATCATTCCCGGTTCGATGATATCCAAAACATTAAAACCAAATGTTGCCGGCAAATCAAGGAATGTCAAGTAATCATTTAAATTTATTTTCTGTGAACGCTTTATATTGGGTAATTCCAAGTTGAACGAAACATCGTAGAACCAGATAGCGATCAAAGACCGGCCTTTTGCCTGTACTTCTAAGATTGCGTATTCCGGAATGGGTTCCAACAAAGTTTTTCCTGCGGCCAGACGTACAATTTTTATCGGGACTTTAATCTGATGAGAATACGTCTTTTCTGTTGCGACCATAAACCAGATGATTAGTCCAAAAACTAATGAACCAATGATAGGTTTAATATTTATTTTAAATTTTTCTGCCATAGTTGTGAAATGTTAAGCCGATTTTACAATTATTGCAACTTTATCGCTACCAATTTTGCATGAAAGTATTTCTGATGCATTTCCCTGATTCACCGATATCTCCAGAAATCCCGAACTGCCCCACAGTGCAAGAAGTTGGCCGCTATCTGCATCGTTGTAAGTATTGCTGAGATCCGTGATGACATTATTCTTAATTCTAATTTCTTTTATCTCACCACCAACCCGTTGTTCAAAATCATCTCGTAAAAGATTAATAATAAGATTTCCAAAATGGTCAACAGCCAAGATATCTGCCTTGATGACATCTTTGCTTATGGACAACTGATTTGAAAATACAACCGGTTTTTTCTCAAATTCCTCGCTGATTAAATCGGTTGATACACCTTTGGATAGAAGAGCGGCAGTAGGTGCGAATATATCCCTGGCATGAAAAGTTTTGCTAAATGTCTTAATTATTCCGTTCATATTTAATAATTTATCAGGGATGATTTTATATATTTTTACTGCCTCACGATATAAAATTTCAGAAAACAGACCATTATCAGGACCGACAAAATAATAATCAGATGTTTCAATGACAATCGGATCACGCTCGCTGCCGACTCCTGGATCAACAACCGCCAAATGTACCGTTTTAAAGGGAAAATACTTATAATAAGTGTATAAAATAGTTGCCGCTTCCCGGATATTAAATGATTCGACCTGATGACTGATATCAATTATCGCAGCCGCTGGATTATAAGTCAAAATGACCCCCTTAACACTTCCGACATATCCGTGCTCAGGCCCGAAATCGCTTAAAAAGCTGACGATATTCATAATATTTCTCAGATTTTTACCTGACATTTAGGACAAAAGTGGGTTCCTCTGCCGGCAAGTTTTAATTTAACGATCGGCGTTTCGCACGTATAACAGGGCTGATCCTTTCTTCCATATACACAGAGATAATTTTGGTTTTCTCCAAATCCCCCTCCGGTGGTTTTATAATCGGATATCGTTGTCCCCATGCGGCTTATCGCTTCCTGGAGTATCTTTCTTATAGCTTGGTATAAATGCCTGATTTTATTTTGTGAAAGATCAGTGGGTAGGGCATCCGGATGAATCTTAGCTCGAAAAAGACTTTCATCGATATAAATATTCCCAAGTCCGGCAATATTATTTTGATCAAGGAGAAAAGATTTAATTTTTCTTTTTTTCCCCTCCAACATTTTCTTGAAGAAGTCGAGAGTAAAATCCTTGTCAAGGGCATCAATACCCGTATTTTTCAATATCTCTGCAGGCTGATTTGTCCAATATACCCGCCCAAATTTCCTGAGATCATAGAAGAGCAAGTGCTTGCCGGAAATGAAAAGGAAAATCAATCGCAGATGTTGAAAGTTTTCTGGTGGCGAATCCCTTACAATCAGTTGACCGGTCATGCGGAGGTGTATAATCAAATACCCATCGTTCAACCGGAAAATAATAAATTTTCCTTTTCTGCTGATCTTGATGATACGATTATTAATCAATGGCTGACGGTTATCTGCCACAAATGATCCTGACCAAATAAGTTCTACACCTGAAAAAACTTCGCCAAGAATTTTACTACGGAGCTCACGGACAATGGTTTCTACCTCAGGTAATTCAGGCATAGAAAAGATGCATTGGTTTATTTCCTTAAGTTTTCCAAATAATTTATGATATTCGGTTTAAAATTATAGGCCCTCTGATCACTTTTTATTCTCCAACCTTGATATTATTCCTTCAACCTCTTCCAGTTTATCATTTTTTTGCAACGTTTGACGATAGATCCGGAATTCCTCCAGGGCAGCTGTTTCTTTCCCTTCTGAAAGCAAAACTTTGCCAACATAATAATGTACCTCGACCAGATTACTATCAAGACTCATGGCAATTTGAAATTGGCCAAGAGCATCATTATAATCTTGCTTATGATAATAATAGATACCACGATAGAGGTACCACTCTCCGTTGTCCTTCTCCAGATTTAGTAGTTTGTTAAAATAAGTGACCCCGTTCTCAAAATCATTTAGCGCGTAATAATTGTCCCCCAGCAGCTGATAAGCCTTTTTATTTATCGCTGCCATCTTACTTAGAAAAGCGATCGATTCCTCGTACTCACCCATTTTGAAAAGAACAACACCCCGGAGGAAGAAATAATTATCTGATAACCCAATCTTTTGATCATTGGCGTTTTTCTCATAGTTATTCAGATGATGCTGGGCTACATCCAGCTCATTCCACAGAATATAACAGTTAGCAATTTTTAGGATTATAGATATTTGAGAGGGATCCAGCACAATCACACGTTTAAAAGCACGAACCGCTTCATCATAACGCGAAAGTTCCTGATAAATGTCTCCCATGGTTTCATGCACTTCAGTAAAATTCGATCGTTTTTTAAGTGCGCTTTGATAAGCAAGGAGTGCCTGGTTATAATCAAGCAAACGTCTAAAAATGTTACCTTTTAATTGGTAAAACTGAGCAAGATTATCATTTAGTTTCAGAGCCTGATTTACTTTTTCCATTGCAAGCGTGTACTCCTCTGCTTGATAGGCTTCAAGACTTTCCAGATAATATGTGTAAGGATCTTCTTTCTCCGAATATGTCTTTTTTTCCGGCAAAGAATAGGGAGCACAGGTGAATTCGGTGAACAGCAATAAAATGAAAATTGAATAGAATGACCGCAACACCCTTATGTATTCAGATGATATTTTTCTATTTTTCATCCGCTATCCTGTAAAAATTTCTGATAGTTTCAATAATAACCATAGAGCACACGGAGAAGACACAGAGTACACGAAGTTTTTAAATATTTTTATTATCTTCGTGCGCTTCGTGGTTAAATAAATAGTGTTTCTCTGTGGGCTCTGTGGTTTCATCTTTAAATCCATTTTTCGGGGTAAGCGAATCTGCCAACTGGCGTTAACTTAGCGGCTCTGTGCGAGATATTTATAGATAGATCAGGCTGATACTAATTTTTCTTATTTACCAAAAACAAATATAGCGACATTCGGGCAATTTATTTCTGCCCACTCGCTTAGTTCTTTAAGATTCATGTATTGTTTATCACATTTTCTTTGACGGCGTAATAGGATCATCCGGCCGACCACCTCCTGCACAAAGGAAGTATCACCTTGCTTATACCATTTTTTTATCCGGTCCAATATGAACTGGGATTGGGCCGAGCATTGGAGATTTGCAACAAGCCTGGCCACCGTTGTTTTCATTTCCTGATCAGACGATTGTCGAAACCGTTCAATATAAGGTAAAATGGCTCTTGGATGGGATGTTCCGTAATATTCCAGACTATTAAGCGTATATTGCCTCACATTTTGATCCTTATCTGCAAGCAATTTATCCAATAATCCATGTACTTTCTTCTTAGGACCGACACGTCCGATCATTTCAGCCAGAATTGTTTTATCCATGGTTGCCTTGGTAGGATGAGCAAGATAGAATGAATCTAATGCACGTGGAATAGACTCAAAATAATCGACAGTGATTTCTTCCTGCGATGAAATATCGAGGGCTTTACAAACATGAATCATCATTGAAGAAGCGGTTCTAATTTTTCCTGTGGATGGTCTCGTTTCCAGATAAGCATCATATATATTCTGTAAATTTTTCATAAAATATTTTTTCCCCTGAGGCTATTACCGTTGTCAAAGTAGAATTTTTGATTCTAAAATTTATAACCGATCACACGCAGAAACTCTTTCCGTTCTATAATATCTTTTTCCGTTTCTATACCGCTCGTTTTTACACCGTCGATAATACCAAGAATACCCCTCCCAAGTGTCGTTTCGGCAATTATTACTTCTGTCTCATTGGCTGTCGCACAAAAAATATGCACAACTTCCGGTATATTTTTAATAGAATTTAAAATATTAAGCGGAAAGGCATTACCTAAAAAAACGATAAAGCTATGCCCGCAGGCAATATTGCTTGCATTTTTCTGTGCCAGCTGGATTAATTCATCATCATTTCCCGAAAATCGAACCAGCGCCTTCTGGGAAGCTTCACAAAATGCTAATCCGAATTTAATACCCGGATTTATATTTACAATGGCTTCGTGAATATCTTCCACCGTTTTAATAAAATGAGATTGTCCGAGGATAAAATTCATATCCTCCGGTTTATCGATTTTATACGTTTTTAGTTCCATAACTCATCCTAATATTGCCAAATATAATGAAAAGAAAAAATTAATCAACATCTCATTGGGTAACAATAAAATATACCTCACCTGCTGTCGATTTGTTATCTGATTTTTTATATTAATCCGAAAAATTTGGAGAGAAGTGTCATACAGACCCGTTATTCTAAGATAACTGATCCCATGCTAATGTAGCCAAAAACTTTGTTATTTCCGCCGCGGCGGATCGCCGGGGCGATTAGCAAAAATTTTACTGACCTGGATAATTCATTTCTCGCCCGTCTGCGCCGGGCAGGCAGCGACGCGACTATTTATAAATAATTATTTTAGTTTTAATCCGTGTTAATTCGTGTCAGTCTGCGCCTGATCCGGCTTCGACGGATAATCCGTGGACAAATTCTTTTTTTGATTGCAGCAAACGGCTGCGCTATGAATTTATTAAATAAAAGCAAAGTCAGCAAAATATTGTATAAAGTACAAATTCAATATTTAAATTTCAATTCTTGAATTCGATTTTCCATAATTTGAGCGGAGCCGGCAATAATTATTTTCAACCTGATTGAGAATTCTTCAGTTATTTTTTGATGTAACTTTTGCTTTAATAAATCATCAAATATTAGATTATAACGGGTCGGAGAATCATATTTTAAATATTGTTCGGCAACTCAATGAATAGTAATTTCTAAGATTATTGAACTTAAATTATTAACCACAGAGAACCCAGAGCATAATTAATTTAAATAAAAACAAATAGTTACCAAATTATCACTGCAAATTTAATATACGCATTCAGTAATAGTAGAATGAAATAAATTCATATAATTAACTCTGCCTGCACGGCTCAGACGGGTGTGCTCTGTGGTTTATGAATAAATCAGGATAATAAATATAGATCCAATAT
>CAZBBC010000148.1:0-10621 GCA_964489835.1 uncultured Calditrichota bacterium | reverse complement strand
TCCGTTAGCGAGTTTAAATTCGCCAGGGCTTTTTGCCTACTTTTTGGCCAGTCAAAAAGTAGGTCGCCGAAGGCATTAATATTAGTTGAGACTAAATATTGCCGGTCAGGTTGTAGAATAAATATGAATAATATTCATATTTTAATTCAATACCTACCGGAAATATTTTCTTATTTCAAATACAACATTTTCATCATTTTTTGGGTATCACCGGCGCTCAACTGAATAAAATAAGTACCACTACTAATCGGACGACCAGATTCATCGGTCGCATCCCAGATAAAATGATGATATTGAGCCGCCATTTTCTTGTTTTCGAGAATTGTTCTAACCAGACGACCGGAAAGATCAAAAATTTTCAGGTTTACTGATTTTGGATGATTTAGGCCAAGGGTTATTATAGCTTTAGAATTGAAAGGGTTGGGAAAAGAGTATAACAAAGTGATATCTTCTGGTTGAACGCTTTGTACCTGCATAGAATCAATAGTTATTAGTTCACCGGTTCTCAATTGGGCTGATAGTTGATAGGTATAAGACTCCCATCCGCGGACATCCAGATCCACGAATGAATAGGTTTGTGGAGACCGGCTTATTTCCCTTCCTTGCAACTCCCCAATCTTTATAAACGGAGATTGCCCCTCCTTCCGCCAGATAATCCATTTCTCATTGGCCAATTCCCTTAAGGAAATCCATCCAATTATATTGCGTCCCGGGTAACTACCAATTTCCAGGTTGCGAACAGATACACCCGGCTGACTGATGACATAGGCAATTATTTTTTCCAGATCAATGATACCGTATCCATATAATGTATCCGGATTATTAAAACGGGTCGCATACCTTGTCAGCGTATCTCTCAATGCAATTGGCGATAATGAGGGCATTGCCGAAAGCAAAATGGCACCGGCACCGGCGCCAAGGGGGCAGGATAAAGACGTTCCGCTCAGACTTATATATTGGTCAATTGTACCTGGATTAACGGTGTATACATTTTCAGCCTGGGCCATGAGATCGGGTTTAATCCTTCCGTCATAAGTAGGACCGTGGGAACTGCTTGGCCATAGGGATTTGTTGGGTCTTAATCCACCCATGGCGATAACACTATCACCATCAGCCGGGGCGATGATATATTTCCATGCCGAAAGTCCCTCATTACCAGCAGATGCAAATACGGAGACTCCTTTTCGTACCGCCATATCGGCTGCCTTTGTAATGATAGCCGTCTTACCGTCCATATCTTGGTAGGTATACCCTACCAGATTGTCATAGCCAACAGAGGTAGAGATAATGTCGGCACCGAGGCTTTCCGCCCATTCCGCCGCTGCCACCCAGTTGTCTTCTTCTACATGAGATTCTGAATCAAGATCTTCGGTCTTGGCCAGGATAAACTCAGATTTATACGCCGGCCCTATGAGTCGTCCCGGTTTATAAGCGGCCATTACAGCCAGAACTTCTGTCCCATGATTGTGCTGGGAGAACTGGTCCCCTGATTCGTTAGCAACAACCGCGTCGTCATTAATAAAATCCCACGCTGCAACTACCTCTATATGATTTAATGCCTCATGATCCAGAATAAATCCGGTATCAAATATGGCAACAAGAACTCCTTCACCATGGAAACCAGCCTCGTGTGCCAAAGGGATCCCGATCATTTCGATTTGATTCATGGAGGCACCATAATCGGTGCTATCTTCCGGCGGTGGCGCAATTTTCCTGACAGGTTGAGTGCCAAAAGAGTAAACCGGTTCAATTTTCTTAATAAACGGAAGATGCATTAAGACTTTCTTATCAACCCCGTTCAAATAGCAGCTGGCGGCATTCAACCAGCGTGATTTCCGGTGGATACGAATCCCAAGATTTTCCAGTTGATTGATATAAGTCGGAGAGACTGGTAGATCAGTATCATGCGCAATCATGGTTGGGGCTCGCAACTGCCGCCTCCACAAAGCCCGCTCGCTAATGACCGTATCTACAATTTTTAATTTACCATAGTTCTGACCATGAGCTTTATCTTTAAAGTATATCCAAAAACGGCCGGATTCACCCGCATGGAGCAAATTCACCCAGAATAACAGTGCCAGAATTAAATTTAGGTATCGCATTTTTCCTAATCAGTTTTCAAAGACCCGTTCCATGACCACACGGCGTACCGGTCGCTCTCTGCGATCGGTTCGCAATTGGGCGATCTTTTCAACCGTATCCATTCCTCTGACTACCCGGCCAAATACTGTATAGCCGGCACGATCCAGCTGGGGAAGATCCTGGAGACAGATATAAAATTGGCTACCGTTGGATCGTTTTTCGGGATTAACTTTATCGGGTAAACGCGCCGCTGCGATACTTCCTTTTTTATGAGGTAACTTGATCTCAGCATCCACCATATACCCCGGCCCTCCGGTCCCATCATTATCCGGGTCAGAATCCTTGGATTTAGGATCACCACCCTGAATGACAAATCCGGGAACTACCCGATGGAAGGTAGTACCAACATAAAATCCTTCATTGACCAATTTCATAAAATTTTGCGTATGTATCGGTGTTTCTGCAGAAAATAACTCAATCTCAATCTCACCCAAATTGGTTACGATCACCACATGAGGATTATAGGAACAGGTGGTTAAAACAATTGATATCAACAATACAGGCCATAATAGTCTATTCATGTTATCCTCTATTTCAAATGATTAAACCGATAAATTGTTTCAAATATTCAATATTTTTTGATATTTATGATCAATCTACGCGAGTTAGAATATATACTTTGTCGAAATTCCCTTTAGCGACTACCAGGTTTTTGTATCGGTAAACCCTTTCGGCACAATGGACACTGAGCCGCTGTATAGGTTTCCGTCTTTAATTGTAATACCGCATGTTGTTTGATTTTAAAATCAACCTGTCCATTACTCCGGTCAACAATAAATCCTACACCGATTACGTCTGCTCCGGTTACTTTCGCTAAATCAATAACCTCAAACACTGAACCGCCTGTGGTGACGACATCTTCACAGACAAGTACCCTTTCTCCCCGAGCGACATTAAAACCTCGTCGTAAACTCATCACGCCATTTTTTCTCTCGGCAAAAATTGTTCGTACACTGAGTTGCCGGCCAACCTCCTGACCCACAACAATTCCGCCGATCGCTGGTGCAATAACAACATCAATCACCTGCTCCCGGAAATGACTAACAATTATCTTTGCCAGGATCCGGCAATACCTGGGATATTGTAACACCTGTGCGCATTGGAAATATGTTGGACTATGTAATCCCGATGTAAGGCAAAAATGCCCGGAAAGGAGAGCACCACTCTTCTCAAAAATATTCAATATTTTATTCATAATAATTCCAGGTCGTTTTAATAACACCGGCCATTTCGTCCACATAAAATTTAGCACGTTCTCTGATCTTTTGGGCGAAATCTTTACCTGCCCCGGCATATATGATATCACGGCCAACATTAATAATCATTCCGGTTCCCATTTTAGTTCGTCCATATTTGACGACTTCTTTGAAATCTGCACCCTGGGCACCCACACCCGGTAAAAGAAACGGTAAATCCGGCAAGCCCCCCCTTAATATTTTTATACCTTCTATATCTTTAGCACTGACAACCAAGCCGCAATTGTTATTCACGTTCCAACTTTCTACTTTTTTACCGATATAGACATACAAGGGGTCCATCCCAACCTGCAGGTGCTGAAAATCATTAGCCCCGTCATTGGACGTCAGGGATAAAACAAAGGCCCCTCTCTCCGGATCTTTGATAAATGGTTCAATGCTGTCTTTTCCCATATATGGGTTCAGAGTAACGGCATCCGCCCCCATCTGACCGAAATAAGCCTGAACATATTTATTAGCCGTATGTGGCACATCTCCCCGTTTGCCATCCAATATCAGTAAGTTATCCTTTGGGATCAGCGTTTCCAAATCATTGAGCGCCTCCAGACCATTTTGCCCTTCACATTCGTAAAAGGCCAGGTTTGCCTTAAAGGCAATCGCTAAATCTCTGGTCGCTTCAACAATTTCACGATTAAAGAGCAGTAAAGGGTTCTTCTCATATTTCAAATGTGAAGGAATTTTATCCACTACAGGATCCAATCCAATACAAAGCAGAGAACTTTTATTGGAAATCAACATATTCAGTCGATCATTAAAAGACAATTTGACTTTCATATATAATTTTCCTTATTCAATGGTCATTGTTTCACCCGCGCCGTATATACAAAGAAAGACTCGGACCTTGTTGTACCAGAAACATCCCGTGGTGCTATAAATTACTCCGGCTAATAAAAACGGTACAGGATAAATCGCTGCTCACATTTACCATTGTCCGTGCCATATCCAGAAATCTTTCTACACCTAGAATAAGGGCAATACCTTCTAATGGTATTCCAATGCTTTGAAGAACTAATGTCAACATCACAATACCCACCTGGGGTGCGCCGGCTGTACCAATCGATGCCAATGTGGCGGTGAAAATAATAGTTAATTGATCGATCAAAGTCAACTCCATCCCATACACCGTTGCAATAAACACAGCAGACACCCCCTGAAAAATCGCTGTTCCATCCATATTAATGGTTGCCCCCAGGGGTAATACAAAACTGGCTATTTCTGGCTTGGCTTTAAGATTGTCCTCGGCGCACTCAATACTAACCGGAAGAGTAGCTGAACTGGAACTTGTAGAAAATGCAACCAACAAGGCCGGATATATCCCCCGCCAAAACTCTGACACTTTTAAATTTGTGAAAAATTTTATGATCGCACTATTAAAAAAAAATACGTGAACAGCAAGGGCGAGAATGGTGGAAGAAAAATATGCTAAAAGCGTCATAATGATCTCTATACCATAAAGACCAATGACCGATGCTATAAGGGCAAATACCCCGTACGGCGCCAGTTTCATCACCATATGTACCAAATGGATGCTAATATCTGTCACACCTTGAAAAAATCCAAGCACGATGTCTTTTTTATCTTCGTGCAGATAGGTAATCGCGATACCGGCAATGATCGCAAAAAATATAATTTGTAACATTTTCCCTTCCGCCATTGAGCGGGCCGGATTTTCAGGAATAATATCCAGTAGTATATCGATTGTTGAGGGGCGTTCGACGGCCTGCGTTATCTTGTCTCCGGCTGGCTGTTCATATGCTTGCTTCAATTCCGCCTGCATGTCTTCAGGGATGCTCCCGCCCGGTTTAATTATATTTGCAATAATCAGACCCATGCTAATCGCCAAAACAGTGGAAACGATGTAAAAAAGTAACGTGCGAATTCCAATCTGACCCAGTCTTTTTATACTATTTATACTGGCGATTCCAACCAGGAGCGAAGAAAATACCAATGGGATGACAATCATTTTAATCAGCTGAATAAAAGCCTTTCCAATGGGCAAAAAAATCTGTATTTGTTTCCCAAACAAGAGGCCGGCCAGAATACCCAAAACCAGTCCTAAAAATATCCGGCTATAGATTGGAGGATTACGAAAATTGAAGATCAGAAACAGTGTAATGAAAATGAGGAGGAAACTTACGACATGAAAGAAGAGATTCTTCATGTCATTTTCGAGAATATTTAGAGAAAAATAAGTAACAACTGCGAAAATGACAATCAGCAGGATTTGTAGTGGAGAAGACAAAGCATTAAAGCACTTCATAGGGTCATGACCCTCAGATCTTTTAATCCATTTAATACTCTTCCATGCTTTTTACATGGAGGTCCGCTGCTTTTTTTGTGGCAATTGCTTTAACAAATCTCTTGGCCAGTTGCAGATTCGTCAGTAAAGGCACATTGTGATCCACTGCTGTACGTCGGATATAATATCCATTTGTCAATTCTGTTTTTTCCGCATTCTTAGGAATGTTGATGACCAGATCAATTTTTCTTTCTGAAATGAAACTCAAGACGTTAGGTTCTTTCTTTTCTAACGGCCAATGCAATAATTCGGCTTCTATTTGATTTTCTCTCATAAATTTTGCTGTTCCCCCGGTGGCATAAAACTTAAATCCCATGTCAGATAGCCATCTGGTTTCACGCAAAAAATTAAGTTTATTTTCAATATCCCCGGTAGATAGAAGAATTGTCTTTTTCGGAAACTCGAAACCGATAGAGAGCAAACTTTTCAAAAATGCTTCATCAAAATCATCACCGATACATCCAACTTCCCCGGTCGAGGACATTTCGACACCCAGAACCGGATCCGATCCTTTCAGGCGGGTAAACGAAAATTGCGGTGACTTTACTCCAACATAATTAAGATCAAATGAGGATAATTGCGATTCACTGATCTTCTGGTGCATGATCACGCGGGTGGCGATATCAATAAAGTTATTCTTGGTAATTTTTGAAACAAATGGAAAACTACGCGAGGCCCGCAGATTACACTCAATCACCTTTACTTCATTATCCTTAGCAATAAACTGCATATTAAACGGTCCGGTGATATTCAATGCCGTGGCTATTTGAGAGGCAATTAGTTTTACCCGTCGCATCGTTTCAATGTAAGTTCTTTGAGGTGGGAATACCATGGTAGCATCACCGGAATGCACACCGGCATTCTCAACATGCTCAGAAATGGCATAACAGATGACTTCACCTTCATCAGACACGGCATCCACTTCCAATTCACGGGCACCCGTAATGAATTTGCTGATCACAACCGGATGTTCCTTATTTACTTCTGTTGCCTCCTGGAGAAAAGCCTGAAGTTGGTCTGAAGATTTTACGACATTCATCGCAGCCCCGCTTAAGACGTAGCTGGGTCTGATCAATACAGGATATCCTACTTTTTCAGCAAACTCATTCGCTTTTTCAATATCAGTAAATTCCCGCCACTCTGGTTGGTCAATCTGCAATTGATCCAATATTTTAGAAAATTTAAATCTGTTTTCAGCATTATCAATCTGTTCCGGAGAAGTGCCCAGAATTTTCACTTTTTTTTCATGAAGTTTAACCGCCAAATTGTTCGCAACCTGACCACCCATTGATATGATCAGACCCAGAGGATCTTCTTTTTCATAAATATCCATAACCCGCTCGAAACTGAGCTCTTCAAAATACAACTTATCGCAGATATCATAATCCGTGCTTACCGTTTCCGGATTACAGTTGATCATGATCGTCGTATAATCCAGCTGGTTAAGGGTCATGACAGAGTTCACACAGCACCAATCAAATTCAACAGAAGAACCGATTCGATAGGGGCCGCTTCCAAGAACTACGATCTGATTATCCCTCTTTTCTGTCAGATCATCCTCCGTTGCATGATAGGTGAGATATAGATAATTTGTAACAGCAGGATATTCTGCAGCCAGGGTATCAATTTGTTTTACATGTGGTTCAATCCCCAACTTCTTGCGTAGATCACGTATCTCCATTTCATTGCTGTTTACATAAGTGGCAATCTGCTTATCTGAAAATCCATTCTTTTTTGCCTTTTCAAATAAATTTTCATCTAAAGATTTCACGGACTGTTTTTTAAGGTTAACAGCCAGCATCACAATATTTTTCAGTTTATTCAAAAACCACATATCAATTTTGGATAGATCATGTATCTTTTTAAGCGGGTATCCATTCTCAATGGCCTGGGCAATACTGAATATTCTCTTATCATTTGGGATTCGAATGGCTGCATCCAGATCCTTAGCAGCTATTTTATTTGCCGTTAAGCCCTCGATACCAATATCAAGCATCCGGATTGCTTTCTGAAAAGCCTCCTCAAAATTCCTTCCAATAGACATCACCTCACCCACCGATTTCATTTCTGAACCCAGATCGTCAATCACTTGTGTAAATTTCTGCAGATCCCAGCGGGGGTACTTAACAATGATATAATCCAGGGCTGGTTCAAAACAGGCGGAAGTAACTTCTGTGATTATATTAGGAATCTCGTTTAACGCATATCCCAAGGCCAGTTTGGTGGCAATAAAAGCCAACGGATATCCACTTGCTTTTGAAGCCAGAGCAGAACTGCGGCTTAAGCGGGCATTCACTTCGATAATCCGATAATCGTCCGAGTGAGGATCAAGCGCATATTGAATATTGCATTCTCCGATGATACCAAGATGTCTGATTAGCTGGATACCGATTGATCGTAATTTAAAATTCTCATTTGCAGTCAGGGTCTGCACTGGCGCCACCACTATACTGTCCCCGGTATGCACCCCCATCGGATCCAGGTTCTCCATCGAACAAATTGTAATACAATTATCATGGTAATCGCGAACGATTTCATATTCAACTTCTTTCCAGCCATATAAACTTTCTTCAATAAGTATCTGGTTTGTAAAAGCGAAAGCACGCTGACACTTTTCGATTAACTCTTCCCGGGAAGATATGATTCCCGAACCGAGGCCGCCCAATGCATAAGCAATACGCATCATCAAAGGAAAACCAATTTCTTCGCCTGCTTTTAGTACTTCATCTATATTATGAGCCGTTTTACTAAATGGAACTTTTAAACCGATTTCCGTTGTCCTGGTTGTAAAACGGGCGCGATCTTCCGTATCTATGATCGCTTCAACCGGTGTACCCAGCACCTTCACCCCATGTTGACTCAATACACCAGAATTGAATAAACGGACCCCCACATTTAGTGCTGTTTGGCCGCCAAAACCGAGTAGAATCCCATCCGGTTGTTCCTTCTTTATTACATCTTCAACAAAATCGGGTTTAACAGGCAACAAATAAACCTTATCTGCAAATTTCTCTGATGTCTGAATAGTGGCAATATTCGGATTGATCAAGACTGTCGCAATGTCGTCTTCCTTTAAGGCTTTTATTGCCTGGCTTCCTGAATAATCAAATTCGCCCGCCTGACCGATTTGGAGAGCCCCTGAACCAAGGATTAGCACTTTTTTGGGATGGATTTTACGAATCATCTTTCATTACCTTTATTAAATCATACCGCAGCTGTTGGCTGCAAACAAAAAAAATAGTCCCGCGCCAAAGGCGGGCAAGCACGGATTTTCCGCCGCAGGCTGATCCGGCTTCGACGGATAATCTCTGGATAAAATGCTTTACGACTCTGCGCCGCTGCGAGAAAAATATTAACTCAGTTAGTAAAATCTTTGTTAAAAATAAAGTTTTTCGGCACAATAGTATAAGTATCCGGTTAAAACTTAAATTATTAAGGTCTTCAGCTCATGGCACGGATAAACATGTCAAATAAAAATTCCGTATCATCGGGGCCCGGAGACGCTTCCGGATGAAATTGTGCACCAAAGAATGGTTTTGAAATATGTAGCAGTCCTTCATTTGTTCCGTCATTATCATTATAAAACCACTCACGCCAATCCTCAGGTAATGTCTTTGCGTCAATGGCATATCCATGGTTCTGAGAAGTAATATAACATCGTTTGGTTCCCATCTCAGAGCAGGGCTGATTCTGACCGCGGTGTCCATATTTCAATTTATAAGTTTTCGCACCAGCCGCAAGACCAAGCAATTGTGATCCCAGACATATCCCCAGGATCGGACGGTTAGTTTTCATTGCTTTTTTTATATGTTCAACAGTTTGTGGACACATCATAGGATCACCAGGACCATTGGATATAACAATTCCATCCGCTGCGGTATTTACAAAATCATAATCCCAGGGTACCCGCATAACAGATACACCGCGTTGTACAAAAGATTGTATAATGTTATTTTTTACGCCACAATCCACGATGATCACTTTCTTTTCACCTTTTCCGTATTCGACAGGTTGAGAGATGCTGACCTCGGCCACCAGATTTCTTTGGTTAGGATCTTCAAACACAGGGTCCTCTTTGGTATCCAAAACAATCTTTCCCAACATGGTCCCCTGCTCACGTAACCTTTTAGTTAAGGCACGTGTATCAATCCCACAAATAGCGGGAATATCTTGCTCCTTTAACCAGGTGTTGAGTGATTTTATTGCGCTCCAATGGAAAAATTCCTGTTCATATTCACTAACAATCAGGGCTGTGATCTGGATTTTATCGGATTCAAAATTCTTATACATACCGTTCACTTTTTCATTTCCAGGTACACCATAATTCCCGATCAGCGGATAGGTGAGTACCAGGATTTGTCCCCGGTATGAAGGATCCGTCAGCGCTTCCGGATATCCGACCATCCCGGTGTTAAACACGACCTCACCGTTCACAATTTTCTCCGTCCCAAAGGATTGTCCGTCATAAATGCTGCCATCCTCTAAGATTAATTTTACCTTTTTCATATTTCACAACCCTTAGCAGTCACACGAATATCATCAAGTAAATTATTTTGTGGCGAATAAATTGATAACCGAGATATTGAAGATCTTTTTTTATCAACCCTCAGAATTATAAAGTGAGGAAAAATTAGATCATCCAAAAGGTTTGCTAAAAATAGAATAAAACAGGAGAAAATAAAAATGATTTTTTATAGTTACAATTTTATTTACTGTTTATCGAATTTTAAAAAAAATTTTTACTTTATTTGTCAGATATTCTTAATATTCAAACATATCGCGATGAAGGGTGTATTTAATTCCTTGGCCTATTCATAGAGTAGCCGTTGGCTGCCATGAAATAAATTGCTGACCCTCCCCTGTCCCCTCCCTGTCCGGCTTTGCCGGACAGGGAGGGGTGGACCGCGCTAGCGGGACGGGGTGG
>CAZBBC010000147.1:0-10978 GCA_964489835.1 uncultured Calditrichota bacterium | reverse complement strand
CTTGGTTGAAAAATATAATTTTGTTGTTAAGGGAATTTTAATACCAAAACCTATTCCTAATCCAATATTATTAATTGCATCAAATGTATATTTATGAGAATAATTAATAAATTCGTCATTTACATCAAGCAATTTTATATCATTATTTTTAATATGATTGTAAAGTATTTTCAAAGATAAGTATGGTGTCAAATATCTTATTTTATAATTAAGATTCATTCCAAACATAGCGGTGTAAAATTTACTCTTTATTTCAAACCTTGTATCTCGATCAGCTAATCCACCAGAAAGTAAGGGACTTACATTACACTCACCATTTGATGTGATATTGAAATATATCAAGTTTACAAAAGAAGATAGAAAATTAGATAATTTGTATTCTATACTTAATCCAAGACTTATATCTGTATTCGATCTAAAAGAATTTTTGCTAAATATATATCCTGAATCAAAATAGTCCTTATCATATATATCGTATGGTCCATTAATAATTTTTGCTAAATATTTATCTGATTCATGAAAATTCACTAGTCCCAAATGAAATCCAAGTTGATAGTCTTGAGAAAATACAAGTTTAAATGGGATCATTAGAAGAAAAGCAAAAAATATATTTTTTAATAATTTCATGGCTATTTCTCCAAATTCTTAGCAACAAACGAGACTGTCGAAAAACCCTAATTCCGGAAATCAAGAAAAATATTGACCTTCAAATTTGGTTTGCAAGCGACGATCTCGAATAAAGGCATTGTTTTTATGTACCTGATTTATATAATTTTTTTATCATTTTGACTTATAGGTCGTGGATGTTGATTATTATTGAATTACGACAATTAACTCTATGTTTTCTCTCTCCGACTATCCGCTTGAAATTCACTGATCTGTCATCTTTTATATCTTCCCATCAATTGTCCTTCTGACAATATACGTCCTTCCATTGCTTTCAATAATTCTGATTTTGTTATACCTGCTTCAACCTTAAGTTCTTCAGACAGAGCATAGATCTTGAAATAATATCGATGCGTACCTCCCGGAGGACACGGTCCCCCATAACCTATTTTTCCAAAATCATTTCTGCCTTGTTTGGCTCCATTGGGTAACATCTCTAAAGGGCGTACATCCTCGGAAAGTTCGTTAATGTTTGCAGGCAAGTTGTAAATAACCCAATGTACCCAAGTTCCCATTGGTGCATCTGGATCATCACAAATAGTTGCAAATGTCTTTGTTCCATCAGGCACGGAAGACCATTTTAAGGGGGGTGAAATATTAATATCATCGCAAGTATATTTCTCAGGTATCATTGCTCCTTCCTCAAAGGCTGAACTTGTTACTTCCATTTGTTTGCCTCCTAAAATATTTGATTTGTTAGTTATTTGAAAAGAGCATAAAAAGATAACTAAAATTAAAAAACAAAAAAGATGTTTAATCATTTTTACGTTTTTCATTATATCATGCCTTTCAAACTCGAGAATCAACATCTAACGCCCGCAATTAAGCAGCGGGCTACAAATTTTTCGCTGACTTAAGAAATCTACGAATTCATGCGAGACGTTTCCCTGTCCGCTTGAATTGCTATGTTAAGGCTTAATTTTACCTACCCGTTACAGTTTAGCTCTGACAATGTACTCAAGATCAAGCAAAATGTTACGTAACTCAGTGTTGGTAATTTCTATAAGATTACAGTCTTTCACCATATATAAAATGACCCACGTTCCCGCTAAGGTCAGAGTATCTTGTTTAAAATCTCCCGTAATTTCGTTTTGTCCATTTAATGTTTGGGTGAGAACGTAAAACGTAGTTGATTTCCCATTGTCTCTTGAGAGAATCATGTTGATTGTGGTGTCACGATAACTCAAACTGGTGACAACAGTTTGGAATAAACTTGAACCTATTATCGGATATACTGTGAACTCTAAATTGCCACCACCCACACGATTGAAGAGTAAGCTATCATATTGATCATTTGGTTGTGTTGTTTTCTCTTGGCAAGTAACGAACCAGAATGTCATGAGAAAAAGTACTATATAACGCATCGTACATCTCCAAACTTTATTGATTGAATATCTCCCCAAAATTCATTGAGCCCTTATATGTATTATACTGTGATACTATATAAAACCAATAGACTTATAAAAATCTAATCAATTTTGAGACCTATACAATACTTTTATACTTCATGATATAAAAAGTGGAACTAATTAGGGGTATCTGTTAATACCAATGCCGTATAAGGTTTTATTATGCCATAATATACAAACACAGCAGGGGAATGCAATATAAATCGGATGTGAATAAAAAACCCTCTCCGGATAATCTCCAAAGAGGGTATTGAGTAGCAATATATTCAAGGTTCACCTGATCAGGATCATCTTCTTCACATCCTGAAATTCGCCTGCTTGGATTTTGTAGTAGTATATCCCGCTAGCAAATGTACTGGCATCCCACTCAACCTGATGATTTCCGGCTTGCTGCCGTTTTTTAACCAGTGTAGTCACCTTTTGCCCCAGTAAATCGTAAATGGATAGCTCAACATCAATAGTTTTTGGTAATTGATAATTGATAGTTGTCCTTGGATTAAATGGATTTGGGTAGTTTTGATCTAAATGATATGATTGAGGATTAGGAACAGAAAATCTATTGTCCGGAATACTTGTGATGGTTTTTAAGGTGGTTAATTCACCCTGACTGATCTGGTAAATATGGTCAATTGTGGACACATATAATATATCTGAATTTGGTTTTTTATAGATACCGCTAATATTGGAATCTAAAGTATAGTAAGGATTAAAAGACACACCATAATTTTGGCTGAAAAGGATTTTATTTTCCCTGCAAAGATAAATGGTGCCGCTGCCGGAGGCATCGAGGCTAATGAAGATTTTGACTGTATCTTCATATAATAGCTGCCATGATTCTCCAAAATTATCAGATGCTAAAATTTTATTATCGGATACAAGATAAATATGTATACTGTCCTCATCAAAAAAGAACTCTTTCTCCAATACCATTGACGAATCCACAATACTGAAGGTTAAACCGCCATCTTTAGATTTATACAGATAGTTTCCATTGGTAGCAAATAATATCTGATCATCAAACGGAGATATGTCCAGGAGTTGCTTGTATCCTGGATTAAGATTCTGCCAATCAGAGCCACTTTTAAGGCTGATAAGCATACCTGCCCATTGGTTCGAAGCATAAACAAGACTATCATTTTGATTTGACAGTTCTAAATTATTTATCTCTGGTCCCCAATAATAATCAAAGCGGGAACTGCATAGATAAAACTTCCCCAATAACATGTCATTTTCAATCCCACAATATATGAAATCAGCTGGATTCCCATGCCAGAATTCGAGATCATCAACCGATATATAACTTGGCCATCCGTAGGGTTCAGGGAAAATGGCTGGAAAATAATAGTCCTCTAAATACAAACTATCGGAATTATTGAAAATATCAAAATGATAGATGTCATTTGAAAAACCACCACTGGAATATCTGATGCAAATTCTGTATAACAGATGAGTGTTACCGTTAGAGTCTTCAAAGCCACTTAATTCTGCAAAATTACTGGCGGATATATGCGAAATAAGTATGATAAAAAAAATGATTATTCGAGTTAAAATCATTTTGAAATATCTCACTCTGTGTGCCTTACGGTCAGTGGTAAGCGGCTACAGTTTCTTAAAAACCGCAGAAATCTACGAATTCATGCCAGACTTTTCCCTGTCCGCTAGAGCACATTAGGTAGGCAAATGATATTTGAATTAAATTTTGACACCAATATTTATACTAATCTGCTCCATTCCGTATCTTGATAATTTCGTTACCGATCTTGTACTACGGGAATATTCAGTCTCTATAAATAGCGTAAATTTGTCTACTTGAAATTCAAATCCAATTCCTACGATAAACATGAAAAAATGATTTTTAAATTCATCTGTAGTATCCCATTCTTGATATTCGCCATTATAATTCTCAGAAAAAGATTTAGCAGATAATAAATATAGACCTTCAAGGCCGCCACTTAAGTAAACGCCTGAAATGAATGGCAGAAAATAATTGACATCGATCGGTATCGCCAAATAGGAACGCATCGCACCCGATCTTTTAGGTGGTGGGGCGAAAGTTAGGATATCGTCATAATAACTAACATCATGACTGTATCCTGTTTTAAAGTATTTTATTCCCGATTGCATTCTGATAACCGTAGGCGCGGAAAATTCAATAATTGCCATAAAATTGAAATGATTATTTGCCATCCCACCATTATAATCATTATCGGAAATTGGGCCTGTTCGACTATAACCGACACTTATCCCATAATTTATTTCCTGCGCAGAGGAGGTACTTAAATAAAGGATATGGAGAATTATAAAAAACAATAATGTTTTAATGCTTTTCATTTTTTCCCTCCAAATTTATTTTGTGGAACGTTGAACTATCCTTTGATAATATATAACCAATAGACTTACAACAATCTAATCAATTTTATGCCCATCGCAATACTTTTATGTTCGATGATATAATAAGTGTAATTAATTAGGGGTATCTGTTAATACCAATGCCGTATGAGGTTTTATTATGTCATAATATACAAACACAGCAGGGGATTGCAATAAAAATCGGAGGTAAATAAAAGACCCTCTCCAGAGAAGTGTTTAAACCGGAGACATAGGTAACACTTTTGTCTCCAAACACTTGTAACCCATGTCTCCGGTCTAAACAAGAAGAAGAGGGCGTTTTAATTTAATCAGTGTCACTTGATTAAAATCATCTTCTTCACATCCTGAAATTCGCCGGTTTTAATTTTGTAGTAGTAAATGCCACTGGCAAATGAACTGGCATCCCACTCTACCTGGTATGTCCCTGCATTCTGCTTTTTGTCCACCAGTGTTGTTATCTGTTGTCCGAGTAGGTTGTAGATTGATATTTTAACATTACTGGTTTTTGGTAGTTGATATTTGATTATTGTAACCGGGTTGAAGGGGTTGGGGTAGTTTTGATGTAAAATAGATGAATTCGGTATTTTCTGATTTATTTCTTCAATTGGAGTTGGTAGTATACTCCTATAAACTCCCCCACCATCTGTCCCAGCGAAGATATACCCATCGGAACTCATAGCCAGAGCACGAACTGGCCATCCATTCAAACCATTATTAATTTTAGTCCAATTGTCCCCGTTATTGGTTGAACGGAAAACGCTACCCCCATAGATGTCCCCAGCAAAAATATCCCCACTTTCATTTATAGCAAGACATTTAATATAATTTCCTGAGAAACCATTATTAACTATAATCCAATTGTCCCCGTTGTCTGTTGAACGGTAGACTCCTGCCGTCCCTGCACCCGCAAAAATATACCCATTGGAATTGATAACGAAAGCCCTAACAGAACCATTCGTTAAACCAGTTTGTGTCCAGCTGCCCCCGTTATCTGTTGAACGGAAAACTCCGTCGTCAGTACAAGTAAATATATGCCCAGTTGAATTTATGGTAAGCGACCTGATATCAATGTCTGTTAAACCAGTATTTATTTGTGTCCAATTATCTCCGCTATCAGGTGAACGGTAAACTCCACTAGTTGTCCCAGCAAAAATATCCTCACTTGTATTTATAGCGGCAAGACAGGTAATCCAAGTATCTGTTAAACCATTATTGATTTGGATCCAATTATTACCATTATCAGGCGAACGGTAAGCTCCACTAGTTGTCCCAGCAAAAATATAGCCACTAGAATTGGTAGCAAAAGAAAAAACAGAACCGCTCGTTAAGCCAGTTTTTGTCCAGTTGTCCCCGTTATCTGCTGAACGGAAAACTCCACCGGGTGTACCAGTAATAATATGCCCACTGGAATTGACAATAAGAGCATTAACCCTTGAATTTATCAAACCGGTTTGTGTCCAATTATCCCCATTATCACTTGACCGGAAAATTCCATCTACACTGGATAATCCAGCATAAATATCCCCATTTGAATTTATGGTAAGCGAGCTGATATTAGTGCGAGTTAAGCCAGCATTGATTTGTGTCCAGTTATCCCCGTTATTACTTGATCTGAAAACTCCACTACCTGTCCCAGCAAAGATATAGCCACTGTCATTTAGGGCCAAAGCCTTAATCCCCCCTATTTGCTCAGTTTGTACCCAGCTAACCCCGTTATCCGTTGAACGGAAAACGCCATTATCTGTCACGGTAAAAATATACCCACTGTCATTAAGGGCCAAAACATGAACCCAAGTACCTGTCATGTCAGTTTGTACCCAGCTATCCCCGTTATCTGTTGAAAGTAAAATCCCACTATCTCCTGTACCAGCAAAAATATGCCCACTTGAATTTATGGCAAAACAATAAACGTCAGTAATTGTGAGACGAGTCCATGTGTTCCCGTTATCTGTCGAACGGTAAACATAAGAATATGTAAATGCCGCGGCAAAAATATGCCCTTCGGAATTTATGGCCAAAGATCGAATCTCACTGCCCCAAAGACCGATTCCTTCCCAGCTATCCCCATTATCCGTCGAGCGGTGAACACCATTAATTGTGGCGGCAAAGATATGCCCCTCGGAATTTATGGCCAACGACCGAGGACTATTAAGCGGACCGATTAGTGTCCAATTATTCCCATTATCGGTTGAACGAAATATTCCACCATCGCTTGTCACTGCAAAAATATGACCACTTGAATTTGTGACAAGGAATATAACATTTCCACCATATGGCCCATTGGTCTGTTGCCAAAAATCTTGAGCACTGGACAAAGAATACAACAAAAACATCAAAAATAAAGTGCTTGTAATTTTCATGATTATACTCTCCTCATAGCGAGAGATCTGAAAAAATCAATGTAATCGTTAAAAGTTTTGATTCTTTTAAGTATTCCAATCTGAATTTTCTATATTCATCTAAAAATAATCTATTCTGTATTAAAAAGTTGTGATCAATGTTTCAATCAGTAAATCTATTTCAAAAACCGACAAGTTGTCATTTTCTTGTGGGAAGTCCGTGAGTATATTCTTTTTTAAACAGGAGAATTGCTCATGGATGAGGCTTTATTTCGTTTACATGATATTGAAGTAGCAGTCATTTCCCTTGTCAATAAGGGAGCAAATAAAAAAAGAATCATTTTTAAGTCACAAGACCTTCCCGATGAACCCACCTTAAACCGTAATATTGAAATCCGAAAGACCGTTGAAGATGAACGCATGGTGTACGGTATTGTCTATGCACCCGATGAAATAGACACCGACGGTCACACGGCATCCGCAGAGGAAATCAAAAAAGCGTCTGAAAATTTCATGAAAGCAGGACGCACGACCTCGATTGACAAGCAACACAACTACGCCACTGATGAGGGTTTTGTATCCGAGAATTGGATTACAAAGGAGGGAGATAGACAATTTCCCGATGACCCGGTAGGCAGTTGGGCGGTAGGCATTAAAGTCGAGAAAGATGAAACCTGGGATGCGGTCAAATCCGGTGAAATTACCGGGATCAGCCTGGCAGGAATGGCGGTAATGGAAGATTTAACGAAAATTGAGAATCCTATTTTAAAGTGGCTTAAATCAAAATTTGAGAGTGAGAACTCTAAGGAGGTTCAGGGCATGGACAAAGTCGAATTAATAAAAGCGATCAGTGAAGATGAGGAAGTGCAAACGGCTGTTGCCGAACTGGTAAAGACGGCAGTGGAAGAAGCGGTCAAACCCTTATCTGAAAAGATCGGGTCTTTAGAGACGGCCAACGCTGATTTGAAAAGTGACATGGAGAAATCCAACACGGAATTGAAAGCGGAAGTGGAGAAAATCTCGAAAGAAACTCCCGGTCCGGTAAGCAAAGAAGATCAGGACGAAGTAGACGATGAAAAAGTCGATGAAGCAAGTTTCATCTTCGCCTAAAAATCACGGAAGATAATAGTCATACTCATGGAGGAGTATTTACAATGAAATCATGGAGAAATATGTCAATATTGGAGAAGGCTGCTGTCCTAACCTCTACCGGCGGTCAACTCTCCACTGAAAATGCGGAAAAATTCATTGATACGGTAGTAAAGCAGGATGAAATCCTGAAACGGGTAACGATTCAAAAAATGGATTCCGCAACCCGCAATATCGATACGATGATGATTGCCTCACGCCAATTCCGGCAACCGACAGAAGGAAGTGAAACCAGTAACAATGCGTCGGCCTCTTTCCCACGCAGAACGCTCATCACCAAAGAGACCATCCTCACTCCTGATGTTTCCTATAAGTTTTTACGTGAAAACATCGAAAGGGCGGCAGCAGAGCAACACCTGATGAACAAATTCTCAGAGCAGTTTGCCAATGATCTGGTTGATTTGGCGATAAACGGTGATGAGGACAGTGCCAACGCATTTTTAGCATTAAATGACGGCTGGATCGATCTTGCTTTAGCCGACTCAACCGTCAATGACGTGGATATTTCCGGTTCAAGCGATTGGAAAACCAATTTCAAGAAAATCCTGCAAGGTTTACCGCAGAAATATCGTGGGAATAAAAAGGTGCTGGCCTTTTTAGTCTCACCGGATACCGAACTTGAATACCGGGATCAGATCGCTGCCCGGAATACGGTGCTCGGTGACAGATTTTTAGTTGACAACGATCCGGTTTATTACGGCGGGATAAATGTCGTGCCCGTTCCAACCTGGCCAGACGGTTATGTCATGCTCACCTTTTGGAAGAATCTGGTTATCGGTTTCAGCCGCGAGGTATCGGTTGAGAAAGAAAGAAAACCGCGGAAGCAAATGATTGAGTACACCATCGCTTCGCAGATTGATCCGCAATACGCAGTCGGTGAAATGATCTCGCTCGCTGCTGCTTAAATTACAAAAGTAAAACCTTATGGATGAGGTAAGATAAATGAAAAGATTTATTGCTGTTTTAACGGTTTTCCTGGCCCTTGTTGCCGGTCTGAATGCCGGAGACACTTACAATCAGTCGGTAACAGTAGTCGAGAATCACGATCAGGTTGTTGTGACCTTTGACGCGGCCATGGGATCAGATTCAACCGGTTCATTGCACAGTTACCCGATTTATATCGGTGATTGCAATGATGCGGACGCTTATATAACAGCTATAACAAACGCAGCCAGTGATATTAACGTATTATTCCACTTATCCAGAGAACGTAGAACCTGGACCGCTGTAACCGCTGCTGACTTAGATGCTTGCTCAAATACTGCCAAAGAAGATACGTTGGGTATCGGTGATTCAGGGTCGAGCAAATTCCATGAAATGCGCTGGTTAGTGATTGAAAAAGACGGTCAAACAGGCGCAAATCAGGCAGACGCTCTTTATTTAACAATCACTTTCGAGAAAGACGTCAGTCCGGTGGATGCCAACGGTAATGTGGTGCCGGTATGTCGAATAGCCCGTTCATCCGTATCTAACCCATAAAATGAGGAGGGAGTGAAATTGCCGAAAGAAGTTGATCCGAAGGTGATCATTCAGGATAGAGAGAAACAGATTGGCCTATTGGAGGCGAAGTTAGCCAAAGCGGAAGAAGAAATTGCTGCGTTAAATAAGGCCTATATTAATAGAGCGCCCAAGGAGGAGATTGCCAACAGTTATCGCTGCCTGGCCAATATTATCACCAAACAGGGTAAACCTGATTATTTGAAAGACCAGTTGTTAACGGAAGATGAATTTAAGGATCTGCCGGAGAAGTACAAACGGAAATTCGAAAAGGTTCAGACGGTTGTTGTCGTGGAGAAAAAAGAGACCGGCAAGAAGGAGTAATCTTCGATGTCGTTAACATCTGGTGAGTTGATCAGGTTAGAGGGCAAGTTAGTCGATGAAATTTCTGACGAAATACTTGCCCCTTTTGTTTTACTGGCAGAGAAAGAAATCAGGAGTGTCGTGGACTTCATAGAATTTCTGATTGTGGACTATGCTCACTTCAGGGCAGCAGAAGATGCAAATTTCCTCAGGACCAGGGCAAGGGATTCAGCAGCCAATTACGGCTTTTCCTACCAGCAGATCATTTACCTTGCCAACGGCTATGATAATGTCTCTAACACGAATTATTGCGATTTAATCACGAAAATTGATACCGCTCTCTCAAGCGCCAATCAAGAGGTCTTGACCGATAAAGACAAACTGGATCTTCGTCTTGCCGGTGATGCATTCCGTAAAGCAGAGACGCTGATCGCCCTGGCTTACGCCATCGTGCCCCTGGGAACAAGACCCACGGCCAAGGGTGGATTCGTTACCCAGATCGGCGTGCATCAGGGTTCACAGTCAATCTGGACTTTGAAAGACCTTGAAAAGTTGCAGGGATTCTATGAAGCGAGAGCGAGACGGGTGCTCTTCCCTTATGTTCAGGATATGAATACCACAGGAGACAACTATCCGGAGTGGTTTGAGCATCCTGATTTTAGTTTCTCCATTATACCCGGTTTAGAATCTACGTCTAAAAAATATCCGAGAGAGCGGTAATGGAAAAGATACAGTTTGATCTTTCGGAACTGGTAAAAGTACCGGAAAAATTAAGACGCAAAGTATTCAATGAATGGGTGGAACGGGCGCTTAATCTCTATGCTCTTGAGTTGGAACGTTTGGTTGTTGAGCAGATAGACCGGTCCGTACCGCCTATAAACTACTCAGGGGACTTGAGAAAATCGATTAAAAGTCTCGTCAAAAAAGAAGTATTGTCCTGGTATGTGAAAGTAGGCAGCGGGATAATTTCACCGTTCCCGTATCCGGTGGTTGTACATGAGGGAGCAAAGCCGCACTGGATGCCCTTAAAACCTTTGGTTACGTGGGTGGAGAAGAAACTGCAAATTCCTAAAGGGGAATCATACGGCGTGGCAAAAGCAATCCAGTGGAAGATTGCCAAAAAAGGGAAAAAGGGCCGGCCGTTTATGAGGATTATGTACGAACAGGAAAAACCGAGGATGGCCCAGAAATTATCTCAATACCTTGCGATTGCGATGAGAGGTGGGAAATTATGATTTCCGATAT
>CAZBBC010000146.1:7753-11304 GCA_964489835.1 uncultured Calditrichota bacterium | reverse complement strand
AATAAAAACTATTAGTAACATCAGTAATAACTAAAATTTTAAACCGGACACTCATGCTATTCTTTATGTATTCCCAGCTATTTGTATAAACGTAAAATATAATTCATATAGATGATAATAAGGAGTAATTATTAAAAATCTATTCACATTTTATGTATTATTTATTGACAGTTTATTGTCTATTAATCTTGTATCATCAACTACAGTGTACGCTCTATGGGAAAAATAATAAACTTAGACATTAAATTATTTTTTATTTCTATCTTAATTTTTGTTGTCTTTGGATGCCATAAAAATATTAACAAGTCCCCCTTAAATATCGTTATTCTGACGTTAGATGACATGGGATACGGTACGACGGGGGTTGAGGGTTGTACCGTTCCCGCTATCACTCCTAATATTGACAAACTGGCTTCTCAAGGTATTATGTTCAGTCATGGATATGTAATGACCCCGATTTGCGGACCGTCCAGAGCGGCTATCCTATCGGGTAGGTATCCTCACTGTAGTGGTATGATGGGGCATGGAAAGCAACCTCCTGAATTATGGGAAGAACCGGATGTAAAATCTCCCTCCATATCAACCTATTTGCATGATAATGGCTATACAACAGGAGCCATATTGAAATTGAGGCGATCAAAATATTTGAATACCTGGGATATAGAATATCATGAATTGCCTTTTGGCGTTGGTTTTCACGATAGAAATCCTGATTCTTTTTACAAAAGGACAAAGGCCTTTATTGAAAACGCAAAGAAGAATAATACCCCCTTTTTCCTGTATGCCAATCCCATAGATCCGCACAGGCCCTGGGACGATACGAAGCAAGAGCATCAGATGTTGGCTAAATGGAATCCGGAGAACAGATACCCCGAACCATCAAGAAAATATTCTGCGAATGAAGCAGAAATTCCGGCGTTTTTAATCGACCTTCCTGAAATACGCAAGGCTTTGGTTCCCTATTATAATGCCTTGCACAGAGGTGATGAATGTATTGGCGCAATATTAAAAGCAATTGACGAGAGTGATGCCGCCAATAATACCCTGGTCATATTCCTTTCTGATCATGGAATGGGTGCACCCGGGGCCAAAAGCACTCTTTATCATGACGGTATACGTACACCTATTATTATGAGATGGCCGGATAAGATAAAAAAGGGAGTTGTTGATAAAAAATCTATTGTCTCTTCTATCGATATTGTGCCAACAATTATTGAGGCTGTGGGATTGCCTCCCTTATCAGCCATTGAAGGTAAATCCATATATGATGTGATTACCGGCAAGACAGAAAAAACAGACAGGGATTATGCGTATGCTGCATTTAACTATCAACATGAATCAAGTGAAAAAGAGTTTTTTCCTCATCGGGCGATTATTAATGAAACGTATTGTTATATCTGGAATTCTTTTGTAGGTCGCTCAGGCGGTACAAAACAGAAGGGCAACGGATGGATGGATGTGGTTAATTCAAGTCTGGATAAGAGTGAAAAATTAAAAAGAAAAATGCTTTTTATGGAGGAAAGGCCTCCGGAAGAATTTTATGACCTGACTAAAGATCCGGGATGTTGGGATAATTTAATTAATAACAAGGACTACCAGGAACAAATAACCACGTTCAGGCATTACCTGAAAAAGGAAATGTTGAATACCAATGATCCGGAAAGATTCTACTATAAATATTAGCGGCTATCTGTTTAGCTGTAAAGGGTTAACAGAATTCAATCGCTTATATTTCTAATTTGGCAGGAAAGTTTATAGATTTAGGACTCAAAATTTTTATGCCTCACGAATTGGTTGTAGATCGTTGAATATTTTTTGATTGGTCCAATTATTCCGGTATCCAGAAGATGTTAATCCAACCTTTTGCATAAAAGTCGGGAAAAATATTGTAGCTATTCAAATGCCAATTGATATGCTTTCAGCCATATGGTTTTGTCTGAATTTATTAATAGTTTTAGCTGGAGATATCAGGCGGCTCCTGCTAAATTTACTAGTATAATTAAAATAAACAGAGATAAAGAAAATGAAACTGCATTCAAATTTTTTAAAGTCTGTTCTATTCTTCCTAATTGTTTTCACATTTTCTCAAAGTCAAGCATCTACTCCAATAGATATCAATATTGATCGTGATCGTATAGTTCTCAAAGGTAAATTTTATGTATCGGATGGAGATGGAAGCTTTCCCACTGTAATTTTATTGCATGGCGGCATTGGAAATGAAACAGATGTACTCGGTATCGGAGACAAACTTTTTAAAGCTGGCATTAATGCACTGACCTTTAACTATAGTGGTACCCACAAAAGCGAAGGAAAAAACAGTTGGGAAAACACCCAAAAAGATATCCAGGCCGCATTTGATTTTATTCACCGACCAGCGAACATTACCAAATTTAAAATAGACACCTCTCGTATCTATTTAGGCGGATATAGTTATGGTGGGGGCATGGCCTTTACTTATGCTGCCAATCATCCGGAGATAAAGGCAATTTTTTCTATTGGGGGTAACGACCATGGAGTGTTCATGGAAGAATATAACCGCAATCCAGAAATGAAAAAAATGATCGATAAAATATTTAATGACCTGAAAACTCAAACCGAAAAAGTGAGATTCGCCCCAGGTGGCATACCCAAAGAAATAGCGGAAATGAATATAATCGAATCCAATCCGACTTATCATTTGCTGAAAAGTGTTCCACTACTGGATCAAAAGGATATTTTGCTTATCGGGGGCTGGGATGATCACAAGGTTTCATTCGAACATATTATTTTACCTTTATACCGAGCATTAATAAATGAGAAAGCAAAGAGTGTAAAAATTGCTGCAGTTCAGGATAATCATTCGTTTAAGAATTCCAGGGATGAGCTGGCACAGATAATAATAAATTGGTTAAGAACCATCGACAAAAGTGTAAAATGAAAACCTGTTATTCTGGTAGCTAAATTAAGAGCTAGCTTGTTTTAAAGTTAGAGCAGATAAGATATATTCTCTATTGTAAAATCTAAGGCCGCAAAACTTACAGCCAATAAGTTTGGTGATAAAAAATAATACAAAGGAGAAACAATCATGTTATCATTCTCTGCAGAAGATTTTATGCTGGTATTGGAGCCATACAATACCACAATTTGGCCCATGCAAATCATTGCCTATGTATTTGTTGGTTTTGCTTTATTTTTTTCTTTTAGGCCCTTTAAATATTCTCAGAAAATTGTATGGGTAATTTTGTCTTTTTTATGGCTTTTTAATGGAATTGTTTTCAGTTTAATATTTTGGGCCCCTTCTCATTTTTTTGGTTATGTTTTTGGAATATGCTGCATCGTTCAAGGACTCATATTTTTATTTAGTTTAAAGGGAACTGATTTATTAGCAAGTTCTGAAAGTCCGGTTTATTCGATTACAGGAATTATATTCGTGCTTTATGCAGCTGTAGGTTATCAGGTATTTGGCTATTATTTGGGACATATTTATCCTAAATTTTTTCCAGCAGGTTTAGTTCCTTGTCCTACCACAATTTTTACGTTTGGGATATTCTTAATAATGAATAAAAGGATTC
>CAZBBC010000146.1:3621-7653 GCA_964489835.1 uncultured Calditrichota bacterium | reverse complement strand
AAAGGATTCATCCCTTACTGGACTAATGTGGCTGCAAACCCGATTTATAAACTAATAGGCATTCATATTATAAATTTAATATACGTGTGCCATGTATAATCCGCATTATAAAAACGTTATCGGTATCAATTTTGAAAATGATTCTGTAATTTCCTATGACTAAATGTCTGTATTTAATGCCCAGGAATTCTGATTCATTTATTACCGGACAGCGCTGTGGATATTTTTTCAGTTTAGCTATTTCAGTTTCGATTTGGGCAATAAATTTTTTCGCCCCTGACTTGCTATCATCGCAGATATAATTCCAAATATCAAGAATATCCTGTTCAGCGCTTTTAGTAATATACACATTATAAGTTTTTATCACGCTTAAATTCCCTCAGAAAAGAATCGACCGGACGGATCTTGCTTTCTTTGATATCTTTTTCCGCTTCTAACAATAGACCGCTTAGATTTAAAGCCTTCATTTGTTTTTCATAACTGTCTACATCAATGAGTACAGAGCTGGCTTTACCATTAACGGTTAAAATTACGGGCCGTTGGGTTCTGCGTACCTGTTCCAACACACGTCGGGTATTTTTCTTTAGTTCACTTACCGGTAGAATGTCTTCTTTATAACTGATAGTCATTGAACCTCCTGTTTGATTAAATTAAATACGAAATTTAGTATATAATTTAATACTATTCAATGCTGATTATTATTAATAATCAGCCAAGTTATTAATTCCAGACAGGTATAATCAGTTATTTAAAGCAAAGATCAGACCAATGCAAAAAAGGGGTAAGGATGTTTTCAGAATTAGAACTTAGAATTTATTTGGGATTTGGTGTCACGCCAGTGGGTTGAAAATCCGCCTCCCGGCGGACTTGGGATTTAGAATTTACAACAAAGCCGATCATCGAGATGGGAATTAAATAAATTCAATTTTATAATATCTCTAGCATTTTTTCTTTTATAAATGAAACTTTATTTCAATATTTGGTTTTAAATTTAATAGCGTTTAATTTTCATAAAAAGATTTAAGTAGGTATACAAGAATGGACATAAGCAAATTAAATAAAAAATTAAAAAAAGTCCCACCCCAGTTAATCCCCGAGATTATAGACTATATTGATTTCTTGATAAATAAATATAGTATTGATCGTAGTAATAAAAGAAAATTTAAATTCCAGTGGAGCGGAGGATTATCTGGCATTTCAAAGCAATACAATTCGGTTCAATTGCAACATAAAGCCATGGATTGGCGATAATGTATCTTCTCGATACCAATATTTTTCTGGAAATATTGTTGAATCAGGAGAAAAAACTAGCTTGTCAGGAATTTATATCCAAAAATTCAGATAGAATTGCGATTTGTGATTTGGGATTTGTGATTTGGGATTTGGGAATTATAGAGGATTTCGATATTAGAAATTGGAATTTACACAAAGCAGGACAGAAAAAGAATCCCGCCGGACGTGCTTGGTGAGCCGCCCGGCAGGTGAGAAAAAGCGGAGAAAATTTCAGTTATGCTTCTGCCATTAATATTCGGCTAAGGACAGGAGTTTGATCTCACTCATCGGAATCTCCAGCAGCGCATCACCGACCTCGAAAAATACTATATCATTTTCAGTATACCGATAAATACCTTCAATGGTTGAGCCGTCAACTAATATGATGCTGTCCCAGGTTGCCGATGTATACCGGGTTTCAATCCTCGGTTTATTCACCACGACATAAACCCGCAGCGCAGGATCATAGCAATAGTAAACACCCCGGTAGGCATAAAACCGGAATTGACCGATTTGGAAAGAAAAAAAACCATGGGGTAGCACTGAAACATGCATCCCGATTCTCGGATAGCGGTATCCCGGCCGGTGATAATCCACCCATGCAGGTTTACGGTAGTATCTGCTGTTCCACGTCTTTTTAGTGGGATAATGGCGTTTCGTACTCCGCTGCTTATAGGCATGCTTTTCATCTCTTTTATTTGATTTATAGTCCTTTTTAAAATCCCGTTGGTCCTTTTTCCGATTTTCATTTTTTGAATATGTCGCCTTTGGGCGAACGGATCTTGGTATACGGTCTTTGCGCACATTTTTTGAATCCCGGTAGTCCTTCTTCCGCTGTTCATTTGTTGAATACGTCGCCTTCGGGCTATCGGATTTTGGTGTGCGGTAATTTCGTACCGTCTTTTGGCCGGATTGTTTTACGATTTTATCCCTCTTTAACGTAGTAGGCGCTGAACGTTTTTGATCACTGTTCTGCCCGCTACGTAAAACCGTGCGTTGGGCTAATGTATCCTGTGCCATTCCTGCCATTAGGAAAATGATCAATAATCTGAATAGCGTCATTCTTATCTTTTGCCTTTCCATGATATCTCCTTTCCCAAAATCATACTTCTGATCTTATTCTTAATCTCGATATCCTTGTCCCGAAAGATACAAGTACCATGCCAATGTCGTAAAACCGGCCCGGAAAGCGCAAATTGCTGTCCTGATGGGTAGATTCTGCAAACGTTGTTTACAGTATAGTATACGTTGTTTACGAAAAATACAGGATCAGGGGGAGGTCAAATCAGGTTTTTAGTATAGGCAAAATTAAGCAGGCCGACGATGGAAACTACTTCACAATTTGCTCATCACTTGATGAGACAGGTCTTTTTCCAATTTTAATCTGCTGAGTAATTAATTCCGGAAAAAATATTATCAGATTTTCTTTTTAAAATCTCTTGGTTTCCGGCTGAGCCATTCTGTTTTCCCCGTGCCATCGGTAAAAATAAAACTTAGCGGGTCCCAATGCATTTCTTCACCATAAAAATAAGCGAGATTAGTTAAATGGCAGCAGATGGCGCTACGTGCGCCGATACCTTCATGTGTTATCGGTTTCTTACGGGTATTTACACACGTGACGAAATCTCCGACATGGCTTCCTTTCACTTTGTATAATTTAACTTTTGCATCTTGCAAATAATCACGTTCTACTGATAATACCTTTGATTCCAGAGAACCACCATCTTCACGACTGAAAAATTTGGTAATGGTTTTGCCATTCAGGTCGAGCTGAAAACGGCCCCGGTTAACGATGATGTGCCCTTTTTCCCCAAAAATAACCACGCCTTTTTCGGCACTCTCTGGCTCATTTTTATGGATCACTTCCACGCCATTTTCATAGATAAGGCGGGTACCTGTTTTGGCATTCCTGTCTTCCGGCGGTACGATTTTCACCGGTCCGCTTTCATCCATTCCCAATGCCCACTGTGCGATATCAAGATGATGCGCCCCCCAATCGGCGACTCCTCCGCCGCCATATTCACGGTATCTGCGCCAATTAGGAAAATGCGTATGCACACCGCGCGGGCTTAATTCCGAATTGTAGGGACGCTCCGGGGCCGGACCCAGCCACCGGTTCCAGTCCAAACCAGGCTCCATGGCTTCCTCAGGCAGGTCACAGGGAATGGCCGGATCTCCAAAACCGCATTCAATTTTCTCGATAGGTCCAATAACTTCGTTGCGTGCTAATTCACAGGCGACTCTGAACTCCGTCATCGATCGCTGCATCGAACCTGTTTGCAGGATACGCTTGGTTGCTGCCACTTCCTTTATAACTGCCACACTTTCAGCGATATGATGCGTGAGCGGTTTTTCGCAATAGACATCTTTTCCCGCCCTTAGCGCATCTAATACGATGGTGGTATGCCAATGGTCCGGAGTCGTTATACACACCGCATCGATATTTTCCTGCGAAAGTAATTCCTCATAATCATTGTAGGCCTCACAACTTGAAGAACCATGATCCGGACTATTTTTATAATATTCATCAACTATTCTGCGGGCACCTTCCCTTCGTGTTGTATCTACATCACAAACAGCTACAACCTGCCCCCAGGAAAAAAATTGGTTCAAGAGGTATCTTCCCTGCTTACCCATACCAATCACACCGACACGAAGACGGTCATTGGATGCCAGGGATACCAAACTTGGCGCACATGATGCAAGATGCATTGCAAAAGGCAATGAAAGACCTGTTTTTAGAAAAGATCTGCGTGTTAT
>CAZBBC010000146.1:0-3521 GCA_964489835.1 uncultured Calditrichota bacterium | reverse complement strand
GATGCATTGCAAAAGGCAATGAAAGACCTGTTTTTAGAAAAGATCTGCGTGTTATGTTCATTATTACTCCTTATGCGGAAAAGTTTTTCATGGAAGTGGTAATTAACTTGATGTATTCACAAATCACCATTACACTAATTTATTAAATCTATAATAAAAAAAGTAAATAAATACTTTATTACCACAAATAACTAATCCTTTTCGCCATTCCATAAAGTATACATACCCATAATTTTATCACTACTCCATTCTTACGGTTCTTTTTTATAGAAACTATATACCGTGGAAAGCGAATCAGTAGAAAGCAAACGGAAAGAAGGTAGAAAATTTCTTGTGCCTGCATTTGTTTGGATAAGCACTGCGCCATCATATTGCGGTATACCAACCGTACCAAGGGATAACAATTACATGCTATCCCTTGATACGGTTGGTGGCAAAATTTTATGGCAGTCCATAGAGTAGATATATTAGATTTCCCATGTTAAATTTACCAGTGCTACCCGCACATAATGAATAAACAGAGGTAAATAAAATGAAACCACAATCAATTTTTTACAAATCTGTTGTATTCCAATTATTATTTTTCACATTTACTTATAGTCAGCCATCAAATCCAATAGATATTACTATTGATCGTGATGGAATCCAACTTAAGGGTAAGTTATATGCAGCGGAAGGAACAGGAGTTTTTCCTACTGTCATTTTACTCCAAGGCTTTCCAGGTGGTGAAATGGATGTCCTTGGAATTGGAAAGAAACTATCTGAAATTGGTATTAATGCATTGACTTTTAATTATAGCGGCACGCATAAGAGCGAAGGAGAATTTAATTTTGATAATTCTCAAAAAGACATTGAATCCGCGTTTGATTTTATTTACAGCCCAGAGAATATTACCAGATTTAGAATAGATTCCACTCGTATCATGTTAGGCGGATACAGTTTTGGCGGTGGAATGGCTTTGACATATGCTGCTAATCATCCCACAATAAAAGAAGTGTTTTCAATTGCCGGAAATGACCACGGTGCGGCAGTTAGGGATTATGAGCAAAATCCGGAAAGACAAAAAATGCTTGATAATATTTTCGATGAATTAAAATCCGAGAAGGAAATTGTAAGATTCGGATCAGGTGGAACGCCAAAAGAACTTGCTGAAATGAATATTATCGAATTAAATCCAACTTATGATTTAAGATACTGTGCTCCATTATTATCCCCCAAAAGAATTCTGCTTATTGGCGGATGGGACGATACCAATGTGTCAGTTGAAGACAGAATTTTACCTTTGTATAGAGAATTGAAAAAAGAAAATGCGGAGAATGTGGCAATAGAAGCAGTTCAGGATGATCATTCATTTAAAAATTCGAGAGAAAAATTGGCACAAATAGTTATAAATTGGTTAAGAATTGTTCCGAAGTATTCTTCTGCAATCGAAGACAACAAGACGATAGTTAGACACTTTTTTATAGAAGTTGTCAGTCAGGGTAATATAAATCTTGTTAATACCCTGCTCGCCCCCAATTGCAGATACTTCGATGCTGGCAGTGTTAAAACAACAAATATTCCAGAATTTATCGATTACTTGAAAAAAGCTCGCCTGCCGTTTGACAGCATTGATGTGAAGTTCGATAACATAATCGCTGAAGGGAATCGGGTAGCGGTTCGCTATTCATACCATTCAGTGCTTTCTGGCGAACTAATCGTGATACCAGCGATGGCAGATTTTCTGATAGAAGATGGGAAGATTACCGAAATGTGGCGTTATATTCCAGCAAGAAAAAAGAAGGAATAGACATAGGTCAAAGATTTAAAGAGTCCAGAGCTGAATTGGCATAGTAAATAATTGAATGGATATATGATAAATATTTTAAGATAGTGGTAAATGATCATAATATTCGTTTTTTTAAATTTTTGTTAAAAAATCGTAGTAACTTTTCGTAGTAAATTCCCTTAAATCAACCAATTCTGGTCTATCTGAGTCCTTCCTGAAGTCGCTTTTTACCATAAAAAAAGGGATAACAAATTCTTGCTATCCCTTGGTACCGTTGGGTGCGTTAAACGGAAATCGTTTTACATGCAATTATTGTATAAGTTTACCTTCACAGTCAAATGATGAATTCAGTGTTGGGGGCAATAAAGCCCATACTGAATCTAATTCACATGAAAATATTTGTTTGAATGATTCTGTATAAAGTGAATCTCTATTTATATTTCTATATTCAGGAAAATCTCCGCTAATATGTATTTCATTCCACATCATATTATTATTAAACTGCGAGACAACTTCCTTTGTCTCCATCATAAATATATTATACAGTGTACCTTCCTTAACTAATTCTCCATCCAATAACCACCATCGAATTCACTCTACCAAAATCTGAATTTGTAGAACTAAAAGTTTATAACATACTCGGTAAAGAAGTATCGACTCTTGTTACAAAAAAACTAAATTCAGGAAACCATATCTACACCTTTGACGGTAAGAATCTGGCGAGTGGAATATACTACTATCAGTTGGTGGGGGGTGAGTATCGGGAAGTCAAGAAGATGATTCTGATCAAATAGTATCATATGCCACTAAAGAAAATAAAAATTTGACAGGATAAACAGGATGTTATAATGATTAAGTAATAAATAGTAAAAATTTCTTTAAAAAACAGAATAACAATACTTTATATAAAAAATATATCGTCCTCCAATTGGACGGAAGCAACCTATCCCCAAAAGTCAGCCGGGTAATAACCCGCAGATGATATTTACAAAAACCGTTCAACAGGAACATTAAAAATCCTGCTCAATTTTTTGGCTACTTCTTTACTAATACTTCTTCGCGAATGTTCCATATCAGATATATATTGTTTCGTATAATTTCCTAACTGTTTACCTAGTTTCTCCTGTGTCAGACCCATATTTTGGCGGTATATTCTAATGCTCTCGCCAGGCTTTGAAGAATTATTAGCATTTTTAAACCAGTTTGTTTCAAAAATATCGATCAGTTCATTTTCATTTTCTTCAATTATTTCGAAGAAAATGCCATATTGTTGCTGAAGATATTCAATTACATTTTTGGGGATATCACCTTTTATTTCGAAAAGCTTTTTGCTAGTACGGCGCTTTCTCACGACTGCCAACATAATACACCTCTATGATTATTGTATTTTTTTCGTTTCGCCAACAGGCCACCCAGGAATAGCTTAAATGGCAATGATATTCATTATTATTCAATCTACTGTAATTCGGCCAATCTGGTTGAGCAGGACCTTTGTCTCGTAAATCCAGTACCAGCCTTAATAATTTTTTCTGAACTTGTATCGGTAGTTTTTCTATTTTTTTCTCTATTCTTTTTCTAATTTTAATTTCATATTTCATTCTCTAAAATGTACCCTATATTATGGTACTTGTCAAGATTTATTTGGGTTGTCTTAACCATTTGTTTAAACAAACGTGGCTTCCGTTCCGGCTACGCATTCACTACAGATGGGAACACACACGATATTAAACACGAAGCACTAAACTCTAAATCC
>CAZBBC010000145.1:0-11336 GCA_964489835.1 uncultured Calditrichota bacterium | reverse complement strand
AAGTTTAAAAATATTTTGTATTTTTTCTTTTGTATTTTATCTTGTTTCCTTTGCGTCGTTGCGTCTTTGCGAGTCATCAATGATCCAGGCTAGTTGTCCCTGTTAAAATACTTCTTAAAAATGTGATCAGGTATTTCACCCATCGACTGAATGCGCTCTATGCTACGAACAATAAAGAGACCTTTTGATTGGGCAAAAAGAGTATCATCGGCAGCGGTTAAGACCCCTTTGACAAACACTTTTTTGGCATTTACCCGGCTGACCCAGGATTCAATAAAAGCTTCCTCACGCAATTTTAATGACTTGAGGTAGGTGATCTCAAGTTTGGCGGTCATTACCGTATAGCCATTCAACCAGGCAGCCGCACCCATGGCTTCATCCAGGACGGCAGCGATCGCACCACCATGGGCATGTCCGGGAGGTCCCTGGGCCAGCGGTCCGAATAAAACCCTGGCGAAAGAGTGACCACTTTTTTTATCAAAATAAAATGTCGTATGGATACGTTCTGATTCATCACTGGAAACGAAAGAAGAGAGACGACTATCCACCGAGAGCGGACTTAGTCCATTTATCTTTTCAGCAATTGACATTATAAAAAGCGTCCATTTGTAGGTGGTTTATAACTTGATCCAATGAATTTCTTCCAACTTTTTGAATTTAGTATTAAACCATTGCTGATACAAATCTTACCGTATTATTATCATTCACCCACACAGCTAAAAAATGGGGACACATTATCAAGTTGTTACAAAAATGTATGGGTTAAACCAACAGCTAAAATCTGTTTTAGCTGGCGTTTTACTGAGCCTTTTTTGTCATAATACAATTTAAAATTAAAAGATACGGATATATATTCTGCTATCTTTGCTGAAAATAGATTATCCCAGCGGACAACAACCTCATCTACCCGCTGAACGGTTGAAAAGATCTCCAGTTTAGATGCATAGATGATCAGATTATTCAATTGCAAGCTAACATCCGTAACGGATTCGGCACCCCATTCGTTCTTAAATTTTTCAACAGTATCTTTGGTTTCAGGATCATCACTATATCTGGCTGCAAACGCACCGGCAACAGTTTGTCTCACCGCAAATCCAACCCGTGTTTTTATATGGTCATTGGGCTCGTAATCAAAACCGATACTCTCTTTAAAATATCCCGGATCTAAAAAATCAGAAATTTTTGTGACCGGATCTGTCTTATAATCATAACCCGGCGCCAGTTGGGTTAGCATGGTCACACTGGCATAGGGATTAAAAGTCTTCCATACTTTCAGGGAGTAAACAGTTTCAAGGAATATTTCATCGTCCGTCTTTTTCCTGCCCCCGTTACTGACGCGGGACTCGCCGAATGTTATTTTTCCGGCATTTACCCATTTATAATTTTTCTGCCTTTCGACAATACGCCCATTGAGATTTACCTGCCAGCTCCAGGCATTTTCACCACCGGTGGTCCAATTGCTGAGAGCCGTTTGCGTAAGATTTAAAGTACCGGTCAAATTGTTCTGCCAGCCGTAAACAGGCTCTTTTGGTTTCTCACTTTCTGTTTGCTCAACATTCGCATAAAGCAATGAAAAACCAAAAAAGATAAAGGATACTGAAATTCGTATTAAAACCATCATATAATCTCCCGGTTCATATCTAGGTAGTATAAAAAACAACCATCACGCCAGTGGGCGGGCAGGCAGAGTACACGGAATAACTTATTAATTTTATTTATGTTAATACTGTTTCTCATTATCTCTCCTCTATCTCTTATAATAATACTCTCTTTATTCCATCTTTTGATTTGTCAACATTAAATTTGATCAATAGTCCAACTCGAAGATTCTCTGACCTTATATATTTACAACTGAGCAATATCATAAATCTCGCCCGAGTTGAAGAGGAATTTCTAAAAATCGGATTTTATTTTTTCAATATTATCTTTATATGAATATTCTTATTGAGTTCACAGCGTGATTCTCTGTGGCCTTTGCCTGCCCGCCTCCTGGCGTGGTGGTTTTGTTTTTAATATCCTTAGAAATTCAATAGAATTTTCGGCTTGACTAAAAAAAATTCAAGCTTTTAACAATGTATTTTACTTTAAAATTCTAAATTTTCCAAATAAAGATCTTAAAGCATGCAGATTTATTCGATCAATGCAGACACATGCAGAGGGGAAATAAGCAGAGGATTTAACTATTTTTTACATGGTGAGTCTTAAAAAGTAAATGATATTCCCATCCGATAGGCTTCCATAGTCATTGGCACCTCCGATTTAAAAGGCCAATTCATTTTCTCTTTTACACCCTGATAAAAAGCATAGGCAATACCATTTTTAAGTATAAAATAAAAAAGGGGGCTAAATATATTTGAAGAGTGCAGGATATCATCAGCAAAAACAGAGACCAGACCTACACCCGCATGCATAATCATATAACTTCCCAACCATGGCCAAAAAATATGGCGAGGATATACCACTGCAAGTTCATAGGCAGCGCTGACAGCCAGGAAGTTAAAAATCTGGATTTTTATACCTCCTTCGGTATTCATACCAAAACGGTAGGCATCTTCATACCGATCCAGAATGGAACGGTCGAAAGAATTTAAATTTTCAGATCGATCAGTCTTTATCTCAGTCCATAGCAATCCATGTTGACTATAGGGTAAAATTGCGATTGGTCCAAGTTTATAACCATATCCCAACCGGTTACCGAATCCAAACCGTCTGACCCTGGCAGAAAAATTTCCCGATACTGAATTTTCGGATTTGAGCAGATCTCCGGACGTATAAGCACAAGAGACAAAACGATCATCCATTTTCCATATTATATTTTCATATTTATAGAATTGACTATACCCTAATTTTAACTCAAACAGACCGTTCTCCGGTAATTCTCCCTCAAATTTTCCGTGTTTGAGCATCGATTTCCCTAAATTTGCTTCCAGGAAAGGATGAAAAGTACTCTTCCAGGCCCACTCAGGGATTGCTCCCAGGCGGTTGGTATCCTTTCTAAGGTTAGAACTCCTGTTATTCTCAGATTTTCCCAGCAATACAGTCGAACAGGATATTAAGCATACCATTACCAGCCATCTTGCTGGATTATTCATGGTGATTTTCCCTTAAACTTAAATCAGTATAAATTCTATTGGGTAGGTACGGTACACGCAGTTTATACGCCTCCACCACCAGCTGAAAGATTTTTACTTCTTTCAATAGATTGTAGTGCCAGATATTTTTCCCCGAATTTTTTCAGATTTTCTTCTTCGGTATCATATTGATCAAAATGACGTTCTTCATCCATCACCAGATCTTCAAATAGTTTCTTCGAAACGGAGTCAGCATTTTTTGAACATTCATTCGCCCATTTATTATAATCTCTGGCACTATGTTCCTCCATCTTCGTCGCCAATTGAAGCATTTCCGTCACATCATGTATCTTCTTTACTTCATCGGCCACCTGCATTTCCACTTCTCCCTTCAGAAAAAGTATACGTTCAGCCAGGCGCTCGACATGGAGCATTTCTTCAATAGCGGTCCGTTTAAATAATCCGGCCAACAAATCATATCCCTGATCGTCACAATGAAAATGAAAATACATATACTGGTGAACAGCGGCCAGTTCATCGCCAATGGCCTTGTTTAATAATTTGATACTTTCTTCATGCATAATATTAACTCCATTAATTATTAATCGTATCTATTCATATCGCAGCACAATGCTGCAATCAAATCAAAGATAAAAGAAAAAAGACAAAATAATTTATTAACCACTGATTTCACAGATTTTCACAGAATAAAAATTAACCACCGAAAACACCGAAAATAATTAATTATTTTAAAATTTCGGTGTTTTTCAGTGCCTTCGGTGGTTAACAAAAACATTGCTATCGTTGCGGCGCTGCCTTCCCGGCCATATCGGGTCGTGAATAATTCAGGTTTGTTAAGATCAACCTTCTTTTGATGGAAATATACTGATTGAAGAGAAGATAAAAAAGAGGAAAAACTAAGATATTCCATGTGATTTGATATTTATCAATGAGTTTCAGGTGACAGATAGGTTTTATCAATAGTACGCCATTTTCAGAATATTAACTAATGATATGTAACTTCAAGACTCAATCGAAATTCTCTGCCGGGAGTTGGATAATATTTTATAATTTCATTCTGTTCATTAAAAACATTCTTAATTTGAAAAACCAGTGTCGGCTGCAATTTTGTATAAATTGGCGTATAGCGAATGGTGAAATCCATATGATCATATGGGTCCAATTCTAATTTTGGATTATTTTCTCCATCTGTGTATCTACCGCTTACGTAACAATAATCAAATCCAAGTATAAGTGATTTCCAAAGCAGATTTAAGGTTGAATTAAAGGTATGACGCGGGTGATAGACAAGAAACATATTGTATAATGCATTATCGGATTGGTTTCTTGCATCAAGATAAGTATAATTAGTGTTAATATTTAACAAATCCTTTATAATTTGTAGAGAACCACTAATTTCAATACCACGGTTTCTGGCTTTATTTACATTTACCGGCATAGAGAAAAACAGACTATCTGTTTGCCACTGTATCAGATCTTTCATTCGGATATCAAAATAAACAATATTAAAACCAAAATTAAAAATTTTTGGGTATCGGATATTCAGACCTAAATCCCAATCAAACCCACTTTCAGGTTTAAGATCAGGATTTCCGCTACTCCATGCACTTTCCGGCCAATATAATTCATTAAAAGTTGGTGTACGGTAACTCCACCCGGCATTTAATTTTATAGCCGTTTGCCATTCTTTACCAAATTTTAATCCACCGCTAATTTTGGGAGACCAGCGGGAGCCAAAGTCCGAGTAATTATCGAGTCGTATGGCTGGAATAATTTCTATAGTCAAGGGAAATTTTGCTATTTTCGAATCGAAATTCGATTCATTTTGAACAAATAAGTAATACACTTGTCTATTGTGATCATCAGAAAATTGGTTGCTAATCATCCACTCGTTTCTTAATCCAAAACCGTAAGTTAATGCATGGTATGATGTTACTACAGATCTAGCGTATGTTTCTATGCCATAATTGCCACTCTTGTTTCTTGCATCTGTAGTAAAAAAACCTTCAGTTTCTTCGAATCTGGATTTATTCCAATGCCAGAATCCACCAATTTGATAACTGTTTAATTTACCCAAAAATCTTCCGCTTAATGTCGTCTGAAAATGTTGGTTCGTATCCCATTGTCTTGCTGATAAGGAGGGGAATTCAATGGTACCCGGAGCCCCTCTTTCCGAGGTAAAATAACGATAATCTAAGTCGAGATGCGTTTTATGGGAAGAGTCCCCAAATTCAAATTTAAATCCGGAGAATACATTGGTGGAATACATATCATTATTCTCTCGTTGTATCTCATTTCCAATAGCGTCATTATAAGTAAAATTACCCTCGCTAGACATCCGTTGAATGCCAACAGTGCCATTCATCCAATTTTCCACAAATCCAACAGACCCATCGAGCGAATTTGTATTGAATGAACCGCCAAGTATTTTTAAATCAGCATCTAAACCATTTGGTTTTTTTCCCTTTCTTGATATCATATTGACCACTCCGCCTACTGCATCGGCTCCATACATGGCTGAACTTCCACCACGCAGAATTTCCACACGTTCAATTCCCTCCAAAGGAAGAGTACTGAGATCTACCTGCCCTGTTTGGGGATTGTTCAATCTTTGACCATCTAGCATCATGAGTACCTGTTCCGCACTTGAACCTCGGAGTGAAATAGTTTTCAAGGCGCTTAAACCACCATAATTCTTGATATAGGTTCCCTGTACATTTTGTAATACTTCACTAACATTCAGAGGGGATACTATTGAGATTCGTTCGGAAGATATAATATCCATCGATTGCGGAACTTCCATGCTGGTTGAGTTTCCGCGGGTGGCTGTTATTACGATAGCATCTGATAAAGAATAAATCTTTTCACTCAAATAAAGATCGATCCTTTTTACTTCACCCGAAGTTAATATAATCTGCGAATCCATTGTAAGATCAAAACCAACCCTTTGAATGAGAATATGATAATTCCCGGGTGAAATATCGGAGATTTCGTATTTACCCTTTTCATCAGATTCAGCGAAACGGTTTCCAGGGTCAAGAAATATAAGAGTATTTTCAACCGGATTTCCATTACTCTTGTCTAAAACCTGTCCATAAATTCTTGTATTTTCCTGACTAAGAGCAATTGATGATGATTGCAGAATAAGTATCCATAAGAGACAAGCAGACGATTTTTTGGTGATACGAGAAATGTGGTTAAAAAGAGGAAGTGATTGGATGCCAATTTCAATTAGTGAAAAACAATTTTTGTGATATCTATTCATAAAAAACCCCAATCTTCTCTTCCGGGAAAATTGGGATTACATGAGTATCATATTCCAACCTTCCCGCGAAGGTTTTTCGGAAATGCGATCTCAGCCGGTCTCCTGACTCAGGCTTCATCCTACCGACCTCGCCTTCCCACTCCAATATACCAGAGCAGTGGCCCGAGGAGGCTTCGTCAGCCATTACAGTTGCGGGGCAGTGGCGGAATTTCACCGCACTTCACGTTCACTGAGATCATTATTTATCTGAACCAAATATAATACGATGAAATTTGAAAAGCAAAGGTTGAACAGGAAGAGCAGCTAATTAATTATTGTCTTTAATAAGAGAAAACAAAATGGGATTTGTTGCGTATAGTAGTTTGTGAATTTATTATTTCATTGATGTGAGGTATGATGATGCCAACTGATTCTGAACCAAAATTTTTTAAGACTTTGTTCGATGATCTGGGAAAATTCTTTTCTGACCTGTTTTCCGGTGAATTCTTTAAACAGATTAGAAAAGATTTTCATCAGATAAGGGAATATTTTCTGGACAAAAACCGTGAAAAACGCCTGCAACAAATGGGACGCTTTAAACGCTGTTTTTATTTAATCCCCTGGTTATTTAAAAGCCTGTTTTTCCACCTCTCCTCATTTCATAGAATTTTATTGCTCATCGCCCTGCTCTTCTTATTTACCGCCCGTGATCAGGAGGATATTAATGAAGGGAAAATATTCATCAGCGCACTGCTGTTCCTTTTTATCATCCTTTTGGAATTAAAAGATAAATTGCTGGCACGTGACGAACTGGAAGCCGGTCGCACGATCCAGGAAGCGTTGGTTCCTGATCCCAGTCCGAATGTCCCCGGCTGGGACATCTGGCTGTTTACACGTTCTGCCAATGATGTCGGCGGTGATTTGGTTGACTTTATGAAAATTAACGGGCAATGCTATGGCCTGGCTATCGGTGATGTCGCCGGAAAAGGATTGCCGGCGGCGCTTCTTATGGCAAAGTTACAATCCACTCTGCGTGCGTTAGTACCCGATTATTCTTCTCTTAGTAAACTGGCTCAAAAAATAAACGCGATCTTTTACCGCGACAGTCTCGCCAACCGCTTTGCCTCCATGGTTTATATGGAGGTAAAAGCAGAAACAAACAAGATTCGATTTGTTAATGCCGGTCATTTTCCGCCGATACTGTTAAGACGCGGTGTCCTAAAAGAGATGGATAAAGGAGCGCCGGCTCTGGGAATCATGCCTGAAAATACCTTCTCCGAGGTAAGTATTGAACTTGAAAAAGATGATCTTTTTATCGTTTATTCTGATGGCGTTACGGAAGCACGCAATGAGGCCGGTGAATTTTTCGGTGAGGACCGTTTCAATACATTATTAAGCAAGTTGGAAAAATCCACTGCAAAAGAAAGCGGTAATAAAATTCTTGAAACGGTGGACAATTTTATTGGTGATGCCTTGCCGAATGATGACCTTACCCTTGTAATACTCAAATACATTGAATGACCTGGATTATTAACATCATTAAGATTGTATTCTCTAGATAAACAATAGTCTCCCTCTTATACCGTCAGATCGAATTAGATTATTAACCTCGTAGAGGTTTTATTATTGTAGAAAATATATTGTAATCTAAAAACATTTAATCCTCGTAGAGGATTCATAATTGCGTATATTATTTAAGCACCGAAATGTTTTGAGAAATTTAATCCAAAATTTCGAATAAATACTTTTCATGATATTCTATTTTAAATAACGCCAATAATGAATCCTCTACGAGGATGAGATGTTGGTTTAGGCATGTTTTATTACAATAATTTATCCTCTACGAGGATACGATTATTGGATTATACGCTTTTTTTAAATGGCAACGGATCAAATTAAGATAAGTCATGTGTTCTGGATTTATTCGATATTTTTTTTCTACATAACAAGGTGGATCAGGATTAATATTTATTCATCAAAATATCTTCCCCCCGCCTATTATTACTTTCGTATGATTTCAACCTGTCCCGGATTAAGGCCATTGGCCTGGGCAGTAACGATGACCCTTCCCTGATCAGTACCGGGTGAAATAGCCACAACAGCGATACCATCTTTTGTGTCCACGGAAAAAGTTTTCAGTCCATTTTCGAAAACAGCCGGGCCGGTGATAGTAAGTCTCACCGCCGTTTCTAGGCCCGTTATCGCCGAACCATATTTATCCCGCACATTCACGGTAAGCGTTGTCTTATTCCTCGATGCCCAACTTCTGGTATCAGCATCGATAATAACGTCCCTGGGTTGTGGGGATACGGGAACAAGGGAAATTTTTCCGGAAATTAAACCGGGTGATGAGGCGGTAACCACTATTTCTCCTGTATTTGTGGCAGACTGAACAATGGCGACACATAAACCGTTATAAGCCTTTCTTTTAATTTCCCTGTTGGATTCATGACTTGATATATCCCCATTACCGACACCAATAATTTTTTCATTGCCATTTACCTCAAAGGTAATCAAATGATCAGCCGTAGGAACTTGATTGCCCGCCTTATCAAGAATGGCCGCCTTGATGACAACAATATCACGTTCATCAGCAACAAGGGCTGGTATCTTTTCTTGTTCCACATATGTCTGCATCGCATGGGTCAATTGTATTTTATAGGGTTCACCGGCAGTAGACACCATCTCCCGGCATACAATTTTGCCATTACTGATCCCCATCGCTTCTAATGTTCCTCTTTCATATGGCACTTTCCAGGCCAGGTGTTGCGGAACCGTGACAGTTTGTACAACAGAATTATCGGTATTTACCGGAGGCTTCCATGGGTCCGGTTCAAGGCCGGGTGTTTGCCAGCCTAAGGATCGACCGTTTAAAAATAATTCGACACTATCGCAATTTGTATAGCACCATACATCAAGAACCTGACCCTTTTCAACTTTCCAATTCCAATGTGGAAAAATATGCACCATCGGTTCCTCCGTCCATTGACTAACAAAATAATAATAGACATCTTTGGGGAAAAAACACAGATCCAGCGCGCCATCACCACGTGAAATCAACGGCCAGTTATTGCCCTCACCCCAGGCATCGATGCCGCTCCACAGACAACCGCCACCGATAAAGTCTCGTGCTTTAATTCGTTGCCAGGACTCTTCCACCCGGGTACACATTTGATACATCGTCTCAATCCCCTGGTTTAATTCAAAATAGGGATCATCCTTGGCCAGTTGAGAAGAACCGATACCATATCCTCCCCGCCTTGCCCGGGCCGCTGAATATTCGCTTATAAGCCCGATCTTCCAGTCCGGAAAACTGAGGTGATCCTGCTCAGCCCGTTGCCAATGGTAATTGTAACTGACGACATCTACCGCATCGCCGTATCCGTTTTTATTTACGGGCATAGAAGCGGCAAACGTTGTGAAACGTGTCGGATCCAGTTGGTGTGCCAGTTCCGTGGCCTTTTTTATGATCCTGGCACCAAAAATAGTACTCTCCAGGGGCGATTCGTTTTCCAGTGACCATAGAATTACACTGGGATGATTCCGGTCCCGGGAAATGGTTTCTTCAACCAGAGGTAACTCAACTTCCATGCTCTCCAATTTGCGCTCAACTTCATCCCAAACCAGTATTCCGATCTGATCACAAATGTCCAGCCGTTCCGGTGTTGCCGGGTTATGACTGGACCGGTAAAAATTAAAACCGGCTTTTTTCATTGCCATCATTGCATTCCAGTGGATGCGGTCGGGCAGAGCCGTCCCGATACCGGCGAAATCATAATGGGCGTTAAAACCTTGTAATTTTACATGCTTATTATTGAGAAAAAAGCCATTATCGGGATCAAAATGAATGGTACGAATCCCAAAGCTTGTTTCATAGAAATCCAATACACGGTCACCATCGCGAAGAATACTGTAGGCCTTGTACAGATAAGGATCATCAAGGTCCCACAGATGTGCATTCTCTATTTTGACTGTTTGGGTAAATTCAAAGGTGGTATTTGCATCTAACGTTTGCTCACTGCTGACCTCTCCGACAATGATACCCTTATCATTAACGATCATTGTAACCAATTCACACTTTTTATTGGTGGAATTTTCATTTTTTATTTTTGTCTGAATCTTTATTGTCGCCCGGGATCCTGAAACATCCGGCGTGGATACGAATGTCCCCCATAAATCGATATGTAATTTATTGGTGACAAGAAGCCAGACATGCCGGTAGATACCATTTCCTTCATACATATCTTCCTCATGTCTTCGCCCGTCCACCCGTACTCTTAAACCGTTGGGTATTCTATTTCCGGTACGTACGTAATCCGTGATATCATAATAAAAACTGGTGTATCCGGACTCATGATGGCCCAACCAGGCGTAATTCATCCACACATCACTGCTGCGATAGACGCCATCAAATATGATATAGATTTTTTTCCCGGCATAGGATTCCGGGAAACGCAGCCCTTTTCTGTACCATCCGATATCCATCGGTAAAAAACCCTGTGTCGTATTGTTTTCTCTGGAAAATTGTCCCCCAATGGTCCAGTCGTGAGGCAGATCAATGTTTTCCCAAATCAAATCATTGACCTGGTGTGTTTCCTCTTCCGCCGGAAAATCACGATTGATAAAAAGCCAGTCAAAGTCAATATTTGTTTTTATACGATCACTGGGGGGTGGTACAAATAATTGGCCTGTTTCCCCAGAGACTCTTCCTAATCCTATGATAATTAGGATGATGAAAAAATATTTTTTATTCATTCCTCCAACCTTTCGTTATTAATCATCTAGTGGTATAAGTATTTAATCTTTTCGTGTTTAATCTGACTTAATCATATCACAGCATATTGCTGCAATCAAAAAAAGAATTCGTCCACGGATTACACGAATTAACACGGATTTTATATAAAAATTATTATTATTTTAGTTTTAATCCATGCAAATCAGTGTCAGTCAATCACTTGATCCGGCCTCAGATGGAAGCCTGCTTGCCCGGCCTGCCCGGC
>CAZBBC010000144.1:0-11630 GCA_964489835.1 uncultured Calditrichota bacterium | reverse complement strand
CAGAGCCTTCATAAACCGAGATCGGTGCTGATTAACCGATACTGCAACAACCCCTATTAAGGGGGAATTAAACTGTTGATTATATGTTAGTTATACTCTTTTAAACATTAATATTTTTGAATAATTCAAGCTAGTCATTTTAAATCTTTAAAGGTAAAAAAAATGGGAATCGCAGAATCAAAAGCTTCTAATTTTATACAGGTAATTATCGATGAAGATCTTAAATCCGGTAAATATGAGGGACGGGTTCACACCCGCTTTCCACCGGAACCAAACGGTTACCTGCATATCGGACATGCCAAATCGATCTGTCTGAATTTTGGTTTGGCAAAAGAATTTAGCGGAGGGCTATGCAATCTTCGTTTTGATGATACCAACCCGATCAAGGAAGAAGAGGAATATGTAAATTCAATCATCGAAGATATTCACTGGCTGGGCTTTGACTGGGGAGACCGCCTGTACTATGCATCTGACTATTTTGACCAGCTCTATCAATGGGCGATCCAGCTGATCGAAACCGGAAAAGCTTACGTCGATAGCTTGAGTGCCGATGAAATACGTGACTACCGGGGAACATTGACAAAACCGGGAAAAGACAGCCCATATCGCAATCGCAGTGTCGAAGAAAACCTCGATCTTTTTACAGGTATGCGGGCCGGAAAATTTGCCGACGGCACCCATGTATTGCGGGCAAAGATCGATATGAGATCCCCAAATCTGAATCTGCGAGATCCGGTCCTGTACCGAATTCTGCATGCTTCGCATCATCGCACCGGTGATAAATGGTGTATCTATCCGATGTATGACTGGGCCCACGGACAGTCTGACTCCATTGAGGGTATTACCCACTCCATCTGTACCCTGGAATTTGAGGATCATCGCCCACTCTATGACTGGTGCCTGGAAACACTGGGCGTATATCGTCCGCAACAGATAGAATTTGCCCGATTGAATCTGAATTATACTGTCATGAGTAAGCGCAAACTGCTCATGCTGGTTAAAGAAGGACATGTCAGCGGTTGGGATGATCCGCGTATGCCGACGATCTCAGGCATGAGAAGAAGAGGATATACGCCGGAATCGATCCGCGATTTTGCCGATCGGATTGGCGTGGCTAAAAGCGACAACATGGTGGAAATTGCCCTGCTGGAACATTGCTTGCGCGAAGATCTGAATTTACGGGCCCTGCGCGTAATGGCCGTGTTAAATCCACTGAGAGTTGTCATCACCAATTACCCGGAAAACAAAGTGGAGGAGCTGGAGGCGGTTAACAATCCGGAAAATCCGGAGGCCGGCAGCCGTTCCCTGCCATTTTCCAGAGAGATTTACATCGAGCAGGAGGATTTCCGGGAAGATCCGCCATCCAAATATTTCCGACTAGCACCTGGTCAGGAGGTCCGCCTCAAACATGCCTACTATATTACCTGTATCGATGTCATCAAAGACCCCGTAAATGGTGAAATTACGGAACTCCATTGCACCTATGATCCTGAATCCCGCGGTGGCTGGACCAAAGACAGTCGGAAGGTGAAAGGTACCCTGCACTGGGTAAGCGTAGATCAGGCAGTTGACGCTGAAGTCCGTCTCTATGATCATTTATTTCTCAAAGAAAATCCGGATAATACCGGTGAAGGGGAAGATTTTCGATCCTTTATCAATCCGGATTCCCTGCAGGTATTGAAGAACTGTAAAGTGGAACCGGACCTGACCCGGGCCTCTACCCAAAATACCTATCAGTTTTTACGGCAGGGATATTTTTGCCTGGATTCCAAAGACTCAAAACCGGAAGCTCTGGTATTTAACCGGACCGTTTCCCTGCGAGACAGCTGGGCCCGGATCGAACGATCCCAGCAACGAAACCAGTCCGAAAATAAGTGAATTAATATGAAGTAGAGACGTTGCATGCAACGTCTCTACTTCTGATATCCGGATTTTTATGATCTATAAAAAAAGTACATCAAAATTCAAAGAAATTGATCATACCGCAGATGTTGGTATCTCTGCCACGGGGAATTCTCTGCCTGAACTTTTTTCCAATCTTGCCTTTGGAATGCTTCATATTATGACCACTGCAACCAGGAAAACCGGTAAAATACAGCGATCGGTTCAACTGGCAGAGCCATCATTGCCGGACCTGGTGGTCAGCTGGTTGTCGGAAATAAATTATTTATTTCACGTGCATCATTTTTTGATGGACGTCATTGAACCGATAATCATTGAAGAATCCCAAGACACGGCTCAGCTGTCCGCCACACTGGCTGGTAACGACATTGCGAACCTGGCATCCTGTCTGAAAACGGAAATTAAAGCGGTTACCTATCATCAATTAGAATGTAAAAAACAAAATGATCATTACATCGCCCGGGTGATTTTTGACATATGAAATACAAGAATTATACGATCGAAAAGATCCACGATTATCTCTATGAAATTCCGGCCACCGGTAATATGCGCGTTCCCGGTCGCATATATGCTACCGAAGAAATGATGAAAACGATACAACTGGAAGACGAAAGTATCCAGCAAGTAATCAATGTCGCTCAGTTGCCCGGCATTCAAAAATATTCGCTCGGTATGCCGGATATCCATTGGGGATACGGATTTCCTATCGGCGGGGTTGCCGCCACCGATTACAACGAGGGGGTGATATCCCCGGGTGGTGTCGGATATGATATCAACTGTGGCGTCCGGCTGGCCAGAACCGATCTGCAAGCCGAGCAGGTGAAACCCCACCTTCAAAAACTAATCACCAATTTATTCAGGAACATTCCCACCGGTGTCGGATCTTCGGGCGCGATCCGAAAACTCACTGACAAGGATATGCATCGATTAATGCAAAAGGGTATGGTCTGGGCTGTTGAGAATGGGTTTGGTGACCCCGAAGATCTTGAAAATACCGAGGAAGGAGGGAGACTGGAAGGCGCCGACCCCCATATAGTCAGTAAGCGCGCGGTGGAAAGAGGCCGGCCCCAAATGGGAACACTGGGATCGGGAAATCACTTCCTGGAACTGGACCGGGTAACGGAGGTATATTTACCCAAAGAAGCGGAAACCATGGGTTTATATAAAGATCAGATAGTCATCCTTATCCATACCGGTTCGCGCGGATTTGGCTATCAGATTTGCGACGATTTTCTAAAAATCCTGGCCAGGGCTTCGCATACTTATCAAATACCGCTTCCGGACCGGCAGCTGGCCTGTGCCCCCATTCAATCAAAGGAAGGGCAGGACTATCTTTCCGCCATGGCAGCCGGAGCCAATTTTGCCTGGAATAACCGTCAGGTTATTATGCATCTGGCACAAAAAACTCTAATAGAGACTCTACATATGTCTCCCTCGGATCTGAATTTTAAATTGGTTTATGATGTCTGCCATAATATCGCCAAGATCGAGGATCATCTGATCGACGGTGTCCATCGAAAAGTATGCCTGCACCGTAAAGGGGCAACCAGGGCTTTTCCGCCCGGTCATTCAAACATTCCCGATAAATACAAAGAGATTGGTCAACCGGTTCTGGTTCCCGGTGATATGGGGCGTTATTCATTTGTCTGTGTGGGGACAGAGAAAGCGATGACCGATACTTTCGGTAGTACCTGCCATGGCGCAGGGCGACTACAGAGCAGGAAAAAAGCCAAAACCATGGGTAAAGGACGGGATTTATTTAATGAAATGCTTAAAATGGGTGTTTTTGTTCAAGCCAAAGGATTTCATACGGTCGCAGAAGAAATGCCTTATGCCTACAAAGACGTCTCCACAGTAGTCGATGTCATGGAACAGGCAGGCATCAGTCGAAAAGTTGTTAAACTCAAACCGATAGGGGTGATCAAAGGATGATCCTTCCCGGTGAATACGAAAAACAGATGATTCACGCCCGGTGGGTATCCCTCATCTATTCCATCACCTGTATGAGGGATTTCACGATAAAAGCCTCACGATAGCCATATTCTATCGCCAGGTCGCGTATTTTTTCCGCATCTGCACGATCCCTGCAATCCCCGACACGAATTCTATAGAGCGGTGCTTCAAAAATAAGATAGGTCTTATAATCCTGGTTAAAAAATCTTTCGGAGGCTTCCTGCTCAAACAATGAGGCCGTTTCAATATCTTTCGTTGCCAGTATCTGAACCCGGTATCCTGTGATCTCTTTCAGAGTGGTTATGTTACTAGAGCTGTCCGGATTATTCTCACTAATGCCTGGTTCAGTTTGGGCGACACCGGCAATGATAATATCATCATCATTAAGCGATAATGGATCAAATGATTCATCAAACTGGGGTGTATTTTGAACAACCGCATCTTCTTTAACAACTTCCTTTGTACCGGCACAGTTAAAATAAATCAATGCGATTAAAATAATCCCGTATTTCATTTTCCGTTCTCTTCTGACATAATTGCTAAATCACACCTAATTCTGACGCTTTCAGCCAACCTGTTTTACCATCAGGGATAGAAATCTCTAACCAATCATCCAGTACCCGGTTGATCTTTACTTTCGTCCCTTCATGCAGAATAAAAACCTCTGTTCCGCTCAAATTCGGCTCGCTAATGACTGAAACTTTTTCCTCTAATATAACACCAAATTTCGATGTTTCAAATTCGTATATCTGACCGATAGTGATAATGAATATGAGAATAAATATGCTTACCGTCGGCCAGATGATTCTCCGTATGAATCCATTATTGAAGTATATCCTGAGTATTATGACCGTCAATGAAATTGTGAAAAAGGCTAGACTGAGCCATAATAGAGTTGTTATTGAAAATAAATGGGTTAACTTCGACCACCACTCTTCGATGAACAGCACCGGTATAACATCTATTTTATCGACAATATTTAACTGGGCGAGCCGTAAATTATGATCCAGGGCAGGATCCCCTTCGAGGAATTGCTTTGCTTTTTCATAATATAGGATCGATTGTCCGAATTGGTTTACTTTATAATAGGCATTACCCAGATTGAAATACACTTCCCCACTCTCCATACCCTCTTTTATAATATTTTGATACATTTCGATCGCGTCATGATATTTACCATCAGCATAGGCCCGGTTCGCTAGGTCAAAATAATAGTCCGGATTCTGAGCATAAACTGCCGACACTCCTGTCAGGAGAAATAAGAATAGCCATTGTTTGATTATTGTAAATTTCATTATAAGAAATTTTGAACCATTTAAATGTATTTTTCCATCCGCGTAAGGATTTTTCGCACACGCTCATAAAATGATTTCAATTGTCCGGCATCAGGATCACTTCCCGAATATCTCTGAAAATCACTTTCCCGTAAGCAGGTAAGATACTCACTGATCTCATCGCTTCCTAAGCCTGCCTTTTCCAAATCGTTTTCTACCTCTACCAAGCTGAAATCAGATATCTGAATATTCAAGCGGTCACATACAAATCCCTGAAGTGCCTGTGTAGTCGCCCGATAAAATTCGCCCCGATTATTCTGTTTTAATTCTTGCCTGGCATTACTCAGGTGTTTTGCGGCTATTTTTCCTGCCTTCCGTCTGCGGGCCAGTCGAATATCCCCCCGCATTTTATTCCGATAAACATTATATTGCCAGGCCAGGGCCAAAGCCAGTAATGGGATCAGATAACTAAATAAATAAAACCAATTACGATATAACCGTTGTCCAACTCTGTAATATTCAGCACTTTCTTTAATAAAACGTATATCTTCACCCAATAAAGTGATATCCTGTTTACTTAAATTTGATCCAGCCATTAATCCCGATGCGGAAACATCACCCGCAAGTATATTAAGCATAATGGGATCAGTCGTCAAACGGAAATATTTTGCTTTTCTGGGATCAAAATAACTAAGCGAAACAGGATCTATCCGATACTCCCCTTTAAATCTCGGCACAACCACATATTCTATTGTCTTACTTCCCCCTACCTGATCTTTTTCCCGTGAAATACTGGTTTGTTCTTTTGGATCATACACTTCCATATCAGAAGGCAGCGTCAGCACAGGTGGTTTTAGTAATTTCAAATTTCCCTCGCCGGAAATTAACAATTTTATTGAAACTGCTTCATTGGCTTTTAATTCTGTTTTGTCAGAATTAACGGACATCTTGTAATTACCGACAACACCCTGGAAATCGGTCGGCCTGTTTGAAACCGGCAAAGGCTTAACAGATATGGATACCGGATTACTATTTAAAGTTTTTTTAACGGTCTGGCCAAAAGGGTCGTCAAAAAAGTTATCAAAGATACTTCGGGAACGCCGGTTTTTTTTAACCAGGGCATCAACAGAAATGATCATCGGTTCAATCGTCAATTCACCGGTCCGTGTCGGGAATAAAGCAACCTTACGTAACGTGGCAACCTGATAAGTAACCCCATTAATAATTTCTTTACCGATGGGTGGTTGTGAAGGTAATTTAAATTCCTCCATCCAGAAACCAGGATTCGCCGGTATTTTCTCCACATTATAACTGCGAACAGAAAGTCTGAAATAAAGGTTATATTTAACCAGTAATTGCTCATTTTGAAAAACAGATTTTTTATCCACGATCGTTTTCAGGAAGAGATTTTCGCCGAGTACATCTTTATCTTTTACATTCTGGATGGGTTGATCTTTTTTATTTTTATCGACCGCACCCTTGACTACTGTAATATCTATACTATTGGATGAAATGATTTCACCATCAATTTCAATCGTTGCCGGTGCTATATTGAATTTTCCCACTTTCTGGGGCATTAAATGAAAAGCATAAGTATTCGATGAAGACATCGCCCCGTTTATAAACTGAATATTCGTGGATGTATTCGGACCGGATAATATAGAGAAACCGTCAAAGGCAGGAATATTTGGTTTTGGTAGACTGGTACTCTCTCCCGATACTTCTATGGTATAAAGAAATCGTTCATTAAGTACCACCTGATTCCGGTCGACCGTCGCCTGCAAAGTGATATCTGCAGACAACAATATCCCGTGAAAGACAAGGATCGTAAAAAAAAGAATTTGAAGTTGTTTCATTTTACCAGTCTTTATCTACCAGACGTTTACGGGAACGCGCCGGTTTCCGCATCTGCTGGTTATCCTGTTCATCATTTTTTAATGCATCCAGGATCCGCTCGGCATCTTCCTCTGTCATTTTATCTTGTGATTCTTCGATTGCCTCACCTTGTTGCTGTTCCTCTCCCTTTTCATCTCCGGAATCTTGTGGATTTTGTTCCGCCTGTGCTGGGGATTGTTGTTCTTCTTTTTCCTGCTGCTCCTCATCATTTTGCCCCTGCTGATCCTGTTGCTGCTCCTGACCTTGTTGCTGTTTGGGGCTTTGTTGCGGCTGTTGTTGTTGTTTCTGTGCAGATTCTTTTAGTTTAGCCCGGGCTAACTCCAGATTATATTTTGCATCCTGATCATTTGGATTCAAATCCAGAGCCTTTTTATAGGCTTCAATGCTTTCCTGCAGCTTGTCTTGTTTAAAATATGAATTTCCAATATTATAATGTGTCTTGCTATCCATCATCAAATCTTTGCTGCCCAGAATATCTTGATAGGCTTCGAGGGCCTGATCAAATTTATTCAGTTTATACAGGGCATCGCCCCGGTTAAAATGGGTAACTTCATTCTGCGGGTCGTCTATTAAGGCATCCTGATAATTGTTGAGCGCCTCTTCAAATTTTTCTTCAATATAGCGTTCATTACCTTCGTTGACCTTGGAGCGCACGTTCTGACTATATCCTGCGGTATTCAGCAATAATAGACAACTGATACATATTAATACATTAAATCTGAACTTTTGCGGTTTTTTTGTTATGCTCATATAAACCTTCCCCGCCACTCTCTTTTTTCACGTTTTTTTTCAGGAATGATAATCTCCAATAAAATTAACAATAGTCCGAGAGCCAGAAAAATCTGGAAACGGTCCTCATATTGAGAGAATCTTTTAGAAACCAGTTCCTTTTGTTCCATCTCCGCTATTTCCGCATAAATCTCGTCCAGTTCGGCTTCACCACCGCTGGCCATGTAATATTTTCCACCGGTTTGATAGGCAATTTTTTGTAACGTGAGAACATCCAATTTTGTCGTCACGACATTTCCCTGGCGGTCTTTTTTAAATCCGGTTTGGTTACCGGATTTACTGTATATCGGAATAGGTACTCCTTGTGCCGATCCAATACCTACCGTATAGATAATGATTCCTTCTTTTTCCGCTTCTTTTGCGATCTCCAGCGGATCTGATTCATGATCCTCACCATCGGTGATCAGAATCAGAACTTTGTGTTTTCTATCTTCACTATTAAAAGCAGGAATGGCTCTTTTTATGGCATCTCCAATAGCCGTTCCCGGTTGAGGGATAATATCTGTGTCCAGAATATTCAGGAACAATTTTGCGGCGCTATAATCCAGAGTAAGCGGGCATTGCACATGTGCTATTCCGGCAAAAGCAATAATACCGATTCGGTCCCCTTCTAGTAAATCAACCAGTTGTCCAACTTCATGCTTGGCTTTTTCCAACCGATTGGGTTTAATATCCTCGGCCAGCATACTGGTTGACACATCAAGCGCAACCATAATATCCACACCCCTGCGTGTAAATTCCTCCAGCTTCTTGCCAATTTGAGGATTCGCCAAGGCAATGACAAAGAAAATATAGCTAAAAATGATAAGCACGTATTTTAAATTTCTGCGTGACGGACTGAACGTGCGCATTAGTTTTTGGAGAATTTCCAGATTGCCAAACCGTTTTAGTAATATCTGTTTATATCTGACAGTCCAGACAAAGAAGATAATCCAAAAAACGACGCCCCAAAGTAAATGGAGATATTCAGGATTTTCGAATCGTAAAACTTCCATAAAGATTAAAGCAACTCCTTTAAATAATTACTCCAACATATTCATAAACCACAGAGTACACCCGTCTGAGCCGGACAGGCAGAGTTAATCATATGAGCTTATTAGATTTATCATAAAGCAACAATTAAGTCTCCCCTTAGAAAAGGGGACTAAGGGGATGTAAAACATTGATATATCTTAAATAATTTAAGTTTAAACAACCCCCTAACCCCCTTTAGTAAGGGGGAACTAAATCTTTAATATTATGATACTTATGTACCTATAATCATTATGTTTTATAAATAACTTAGGTAAAGAAGTTGAACCCATTTTCAATCAAATATACGATCTAAATTTTGAAAAGTTCTTCACGGTAATTTGCGAAAAACCGTACTTGTCAAGATCATTTCCAGTATGAAGAAGGCCAGACCCGCAAACAGAAAAGAAGAAAAATATTCATCGTAACGGGTAAACTCCTTTACTTCAATTTTCGTTTTTTCCAGCTCACCTATTTCAGCATAAATTTCTGATAATTTCTGTGTGTCTGTGGCACGAAAATAACTGGCTTTGGTATTGGCCGCGATTTTCCTGAGAACTTCTTCATCAATTTCAACCGGCATCGGAACAAAACGCTTCCCGAGCAGCGGATCCTCTACAGGATAGAGAGCTGTTCCATGCGAGCCTGCCCCAATCGTATATATTTTCACATTAAGTGCTGCAGCGATGTTTGAAGCGGTAACAGGATCAACTTCACCACGGTTATTGACACCATCCGTTAATAATATTATTACTTTACTCTTCGCTTTGCTATCTCGCAATCTGTTTACTGCATTTACGATGCCCATACCAATCGCCGTGCCATCCCAATCTCTTTCAGCAACTTTAATGTCCTGAAGCAATGTAAGCAGTACTCCATAATCCAGTGTTAGAGGACATTGCGTGAAGCTCTCGCCCGCAAATATCACCAATCCAAGGCGATCATTCTGCCGCCCTTGAATAAACTCTTCGGCCACTTTCTTTGCCGCTTCTAATCGATTTTTAGGTTTAAAATCTTCAGCGAGCATACTGGAGGACACATCGAGGGCAAGTATAATATCCACACCTTCAGTGGTTGTTTCGCGCATCTTGCTGCCCGATTGCGGTCGGGCAAAAGCAATGATAACCAAAGAGATAAAAATCAATCGCATAAGAAACAGGCTGTGTCGCAGGCGCTGTTTTGCCGTTTTCCCCACTCTTTTAATAACATGGATATCCGAAAAACGTATTTTTCCACTATTTTTGCCCTTCCGCTTCCAATACCAATAGATAAGAATAGGTATCAAAAAAAGAAGGTACAGATATTCCGGATCAGCAAAGCGAAACATTAATTTATTTCTCCCGCCGATTGTGTATTTGTTTCAATGAAATCATTTATTTTGACCTCGAAGTTGCTGAAGGTGTTTTTATCTATTTCAGCAACAACCTCAGATTTTGGACAATAGGCCACCTTGATATCCCCGTAGGTATTGAGTTTCAGCGTCTGTGATTTTTCACCCTTCTGAAAACATTCAATGGTGCGCTCGGGGTGATTGAGTCCGTATCTACTGACAGAAGTAATATTCTCCATTAAAAATTTCCTGGCTTCCAGGTTATTGAGTGAATTCAGGAGAGCATTCATTTTCCATCCTTTGACCTTTGCATTGCCGGCAAATAACCAGGTCTCACTGGTATCTTTTACGAAGTAAAGGATTGAATCACCCTGGGTGACAATCACGCTGTCAACACTATTCTTTTCAAATTCGGCAATCTTTTTGTATCGCAACTGGAAAAATGATTTATCGATATCCCGGATAAAAAGTGAATCCACGGTCATCACCTGCGGCCGGCTGTCATCCTTTACGTTGGATGTATTATTGATAAGTTTGGAAAGAATGATTTGTTTATGGGCTTTACCTTCGCCAACATATAAATCTATCTGGTAAGCCGGATGTTTAAGATTGAATTGGTCCGGATTTTCCAGTGATTCACTTACCACTGACTTTGCCTTACCATTTTCGAATTTCCGAAGGAGTGCACTAATGGTGGAATTATCCGCACGCGCTTTTTTCGGTTTCAGTAATTGCCAATTAGAACCTTCTTTAACCAGCTGGAAAGATCCTTTGCTGTTTTTTAAATTAAATTCTGAAATTTCAGATTCTTTTACTTTTGCAATGGATTTATCCCGCCAGTCAAATAAATTTTTAGTTATGTTATTTTTTGCATGAGTAGCAACTGTATATATGATCGTATCACCTCTGGAGACAAAAACATTATTTCCGACGGGTGTATTGTCGCCGAAGCGGAGGGAATCCCGGCGTCCATTACTCAATTCAAAAATAACCAGATGTGAACGCCCAACCAGTCCATAATCCTTCTGTTCACCTTCGCCTATAGAAAACTCGCGTACTTTGTCCATATTTTTTAATGTGGTTAACAGACCATCGATCGTTGATTTGTCTCCGCCGGTTTTTACCGGATCTTTGATAAGCCAATCCTCACCCATCCGTTCAAAAATGAACCGGTTAAAAACACTTCGGATCTCAATTATTTTCACACTGTCCGGTTCCAGTACCAATATTTTTTTTGCAATCTTATCGGCTTCGTCCCGTTCTTCACCGCCCTTGATTTCATAGAAATAGACATAGGCGGCCAATATTGCTAAAATTACAAATAAAACCAGTGTTTTAATCGTACTCATTTTCTCCTCTATTGTCTTTATTAAAACTACTAAATCAGATCATTAGTGTCCGGTTTAAAAAAAATGCTTTAATTAAGGATTAAAAAACTCATCCCCCAACCCCTTCTCTTAAGAAGAGAAGGGGAG
>CAZBBC010000143.1:10402-11635 GCA_964489835.1 uncultured Calditrichota bacterium | reverse complement strand
ATACCACTGATGATCATATCATTATTTTATCCGGAGACCATCTGTATCGGATGGATTATCGGGAATTTTTTAAGTACCACCTGGAAAAGGATGCCGATATTTCGATTGCGGTTAAACCAGTAAGAGAAGATGAAGTAAGTGAGTTTGGTATTCTGAAGGCCGATGCCAGAGGCAAGATCACGGATTTCTATGAGAAACCGATAGATAAGGATTTGTTGAATGAGCTCCGGGTGGACCAGGCGTTGTTCGGTAATTTTAATATTGAGCCGCATAACCGAAGTCATATTGCTTCCATGGGTATCTATATATTTAAAAAACAGGTACTTTTTGATATGCTTATGGATAATAATATGGAGGATTTTGGCCGGGAGGTCATCCCATCCAGTTTAAAGAAAGTCAATGTATTTGCCTATTTTTTTGATGGCTATTGGGAGGATATCGGAAATATTAAAAGTTTTTTTAATACACATCTGGATTTAACAGAATCAATTCCTCATTTTAATTTTTATGATGAAGAATATCCCTTTTATACCCGCCCAAGATATTTACCCTCAACAAAAATCATCAACTGCCAGATCAATCATTCAATTATTGCCGAAGGGGCTATCCTTTTAGGATCAACGATAGAAAGTACAACGATCGGTATTCGTTCATTTGTTGATGAGGGGACCTATATTCAACGGTCAATCATCATGGGTAATAACCGGTATGAATCCATTGACCAGCGCAGAATAAACGGGGAAAAGGGAATTCCGAACCTGGGTATCGGTCCAAACTGCGTCATCAAAAACTCAATTGTTGATCTGGATGTCTCTATCGGGGGGAATGTACACTTAGAAAATAATGCACAGGTAACGGAAACCTTTCAGGATAATTATGCCATCCGTGACGGCATTATTATTATTCCCAAAGGTTCGGTTATTGATCATAATACGATTATTTAGATCGTTAAGCGTAGAGCGTGGTGCGTTGTGCGTTGTGCGTTGAGCGTGGGGTGTGGAGCGTGGAGCGAAAAGTGAAGAGCGTGGAGAGGAATTATTAGGAATTGCGAATGATCTGTCACGGTCATCCCGTAGGGATCTTTTATCATGTGCAGTACAATACCAGCCAGTAGAAATCAGAAAGCAGACAAGCAGAATGCAGTTATCCAGACGGAATACCTGCTTTCAGCTTTCTGTTTTCTTAACACATAACGCTTCACGCCCCACGCTTCACGCTTTTCGCTCCACGCTC
>CAZBBC010000143.1:8664-10302 GCA_964489835.1 uncultured Calditrichota bacterium | reverse complement strand
CAAATTCATTAATCACGGCGGTTATTTTTTCCAGGGCCCAGTAGATCTCATCTTCAGTGATCACCAGCGGTGGTGCAAATCGAATTATATCACCATGGGTAGGTTTGGCAAGAAGACCCTTTCCCTTCAGGGAAACACAAAACTCCCAGGCGGTTTTGCCGTCTTCGGTTGGTTGAATAATGATCGCGTTTAATAAACCTTTGCCGCGGATCTTTGTCACAACGGATGATTCTTTTACAATTTTTTCCAGTTCAGATCGAAAAATTTTACCCATACGTTCGGCATTTTCAGCCAGATTTTCTTCCTTCAAAACAGTCAGTGCAGCAATGGCCACACGCGCGGCTAATGGATTCCCGCCAAAAGTGGAGCCATGCTCTCCCGGCTTTATGGTGAGCATAATTTCATCTCGTGCCAGTACGGCTGAAACGGGAAGTACACCACCGGATAGTGCTTTCCCGAGGATCAAAATATCCGGCTTTACATTTTCATGATCAGAAGCCAGCATACGGCCCGTTCGTGCCAGACCGGTCTGTACCTCATCACATATCAGCAGGACATGATTTGACCGGCAAATCCGGGCCACTTCAGTCAGATATCCATCATCAGGCACCCGCACCCCGGCTTCCCCTTGTATCGGCTCCACCAGAAAAGCGGCAACATTGGGATCTTGCAAGGCTTTGTCCAGCACGTCCGGATCGTTATAGGGGATTATCTCAAAACCGGGCATATATGGTCCAAATCCCCGGCGGGCATCAGGATCGGTTGAAGCAGAAATGACAGTCATTGTTCTGCCATGAAAGTTTCCCTCGGCGAATATTATTTTTGCTTTATTTTCTGCCACTCCTTTTTCGGCATAGGCCCACTTGCGGGCCAATTTTATTGCCGTTTCTACCGCTTCTACGCCGGTATTCATCGGTAATACTTTATCGAAATTAAAATATTCGGTGATAAATTTTTCATATTCCCCTAAGGCACTGTTATAAAACGCCCGGGAAGTCAGGGTTAATTTTTTAGACTGCTCCGTCAGCGCTTTGATTATTTTGGGATGACAATGCCCCTGGTTGACGGCGGAGTAAGCGGATAAAAAATCCATATATTTTTTGCCTTCAACGTCCCAAACCCATATCCCCTCTCCTCTGTCTATGACAACCCCCATCGGGTGGTAATTATGTGCCCCGTATTTTTCCTCCAGCTGCATATAATGTTCAGAATTCATTAACGTTATACTCCTTATTATCCAGGGGGCAACGTGCCCCTACTTATAGTAAATTCCAAATTCTCCCGATATAAGATGTCTCCTTCCAGTCGACATATCGGGACTAAATCATCCATGATTTAGCAAATCCCAAATAATTCCCAATTCCCAGTTCCTAATTACAAATTCCTTATACCTTATACCTTATACCCTATACCTTATACCCTATACCTATTGGGCACAGTACCCCATGCCCCCCTACATACCCACCGCTTCCCTCTTTTCTCTCTTCGCTTTACCTTTACTTCTTCCTTCTTCTTACTTATACCCCAAAGGCGCATGGCAATGCGCCTCTACACGCTCTTCGCTTTACCTTTACTTCTTCCTACTTCTTACTTATACCCCAAAGGCGCATGGCAATGCGCCTCTACACGCTCTTCGCT
>CAZBBC010000143.1:0-8564 GCA_964489835.1 uncultured Calditrichota bacterium | reverse complement strand
TTCCTACTTCTTACTTATACCCCAAAGGCGCATGGCAATGCGCCTCTACACGCTCCTCGCTTTACCTTTACTTCTTCCTACTTCTTACTTATACCCCAAAGGCGCATGGCAATGCGCCTCTACACGCTCCTCTCTCTTCTCGCTTCTTACTTCCTACTTCAACCCGCTATATTCTACAACCGCCTGGTATGTGGCCTTTATATGGGCCGGGTTGGTGCCACAGCATCCACCAATAATATTCACCCCGGCGGAAAGAATCTTTCGAACAGCCTCACCGCGGTCCTCCGGAGATTCTTTATACTGGATCTGACCACCTTTTGTTTCAGGTAGTCCGGCATTGGCCTGGGTCATAAGGGGAAAATCTGTATTCTCTCGCAACTGTTTAATAATTTCGATCATGTCAGTCATGCCAGTTCCGCAATTGGCGCCGATAACTTCTGCGCCTGCGTCCCTGAATTTATCGATCATGTCGACCGGTTGAAAACCCATCATGGTCCGGTAACCGGTTGGCTTTTTTTCAAAAGTCATGGTTGCGATGACCGGGATTTTCGGATCAACGGATTTTGCACCCCGGATCGCTGCACAAGCCTCATCGATATCGCTCATTGTTTCTACAATGATAAGGTTAACACCTGCCGAGCATAAAGCTTCTATCTGTTCCCTGAAAGCTGCGGTCATCTGTTCAATCGTCAAGGTACCCACCGGTTGAAGAAATTCTCCGGTAGGACCAACAGAACCGGCTACGAATTTATCCGTCGGACAAACCGAACAGGCAATTTCTGCGGCTTTTTGATTAAAAAGAGATACAGAGTCACTAAAGCCATGAAATCCCAGGCGGTATCTGTTTCCCCCAAATGAGTTGGTCTCAATAATATCAGCACCGGCTGCCAGATACTTCCGATGAATATCGGAAATCACCTGCGGATGACTGATATTCCATTCTTCGGAACAATGGCCCGCGGGCATCCCGGAGGCTTGCAGCATGGTGCCCATGGCGCCATCCCCCACCAGAATTCTTTGTTTGAGAAGATTGCTGAAATTTTCTCTCATATCTTACTTCCTATATTTAAAATTCAAGTCTCATCGATACATAGCTAACATATCACCCCTAAAGGGGTTTTTTGTATTTGGTGAATCTTATTTTCTATAGACATATCACTGCTACGCAGTTTTCAGATTATCACTTATGTAAAAAATCAGCCCTGTAGATTACTTTGGCTCACTTTAGTCACTTTAGATCACTTCAGATCACTTTAGTCACTTGCAGTTTACTCTGCTATGAATCAACGAGCTAGTGATCATAAGGATTTTTCATATAATAGAAATACCCATCCTCTGCACCGATGAGCAAATCCGGAATACCGTTTTTATCCCAATCGACAATCGTCGGGCTGGTCGTATGACCGGTAAGGGTTCTTGTATCGACTTCACCCATATCCGTAAATGTAAAAGTGGTATTTTTATTTTGCATTCCACGCATAAAATTTACATTACGACTGTTCACCAGCAGATCTATTTGACCGTCAAGATCCCAGTCAGCAAAACAAAATTTTCGCCGGCCGCTGCCACCTGCTGTCTTTCCGTTTAACTGAAGAATGCCTGAGACCTCGTTTTGTGGCCGGTGTTTGCCGTCAAAAACGGATGATCCATCAGAAAGAAAAATACGTTTTCCCGGCGCAAGGATCAATCCCCGATCGTTCTTCATACGTTCAAAAAATGAAAGATAGCCTTCATGGTCCAACATAATCAGGTCGTTTAAGCGATCGTGATTCCAGTCAGTCACGACGGGGGTGGTCCGCCATTGAGTGGCCAGATCTCCGTTGGGTGGATCCCACCAAAACCAGGCCGGTTTGGGTGCCTTGCCCGGCCATTCCACGATCACCGGCTGCGCCGGAGATAATTTGGGCATCGAAAGAGATCCGCTATTTTTAAACCATAATACTTTACCCCAAATCGAATTGATCAGCAAATCCGGAAGACCATCGTGATCCCAATCGGCGATGTTGAGTGTTGTATATCCCCATTTTGCTTCACAAGGACCCTGGATCGATCCGTTATATCCGGCCATCATACGAATCGGTTGATTATCGACCTTGAGATACTGCGGAGGGCCCCATTGCGGTGGATTGTTACCATCAAGATTCTCTATAAAACCGATATAACCGGCAGTATTTCCACAGATCAAATCTTCGTCACCATCATGATCCCAGTCGTAACTGAACGGTGTAACCAGGGCACCAAATTTTAACTCATCCGCGTACTGCTGGAAAAATACCGGCGGCAGAAATTGTGGCACACCCTCATTTATTATTCCGGTATTTTCAACCAGGGCTACCCGGCCGTCCTCCTGTCCGACCACCAGATCCACATCGCCGTCTTTATCCCAATCGATAGCAACCGGGACAATCATTTCCAGATCCATTGTCAGGGGTTTGTTCTGATAGGTTAATATTTTTCCGCTGCTATAGATTGGTTCCTTTCGGGAGCCGATATTTTCAAAATAGGTAAATTTATCAACAAACTCTCCACATAAAAGATCCAGATCACCGTCTCTGTCAAAATCAACAAAATTTGGAGAAGGCATACCAAATACATCTATTGGTTTTCCATCGGCCGTTATTATTTCAGGTTCTGCATAATCCGGGGTGGCGGTTGTGTTATTGTTACGAATCAGATAAACATATCCATGTAAGGGCCCCCGGGTCCACAGGCCTTGTTTGTTAAAGGCATTATCCCAGCCATAATCATTCCAATCACCGATCCCGACGATAATATCAAGATCCTTATCATCGTCATAATCACAGTATTTCCACTGATTGGCCCGGATTTTCCCTTCATGAATCTTTTCGGTTGGGTAGATATCCACCTTGTTTGTAAAATCTGTTTTTTTAAAATTAAGCAGTTCTTTTCCCGGTATCAGCAGATGTATTTGACCGTTGACATAGGAAGGTTGAATATTGCGTTCACCGTCGGCGATTCTAAGCGGCGGGGCAAATACAGGGTACTTCACGTTACCGCTTGTGTTCTCAAAAAAATGGATCCCATTGTGAGGCACATCCGGACATGATACGAGCAGGTCATAATCACCGTCGCCGTCGTAATCCATTGGCAGAGGCCAGGCCCATAATCCCACACCAAGATCAACTTGTAAACCAGGATTATTGTATTTAAGGCGTTGCAGTGCAGACGGTTTTTCCGCAGGTTCACAGCCAGGCACTATCGTTGTCAAGATGATCATCACCCCGATGATAGCTCCATTGATCGCGCATCGTTTATTATTATTCATAGGTCTTCCTTTATTATGATCATAAAATAACGATGGAAAGAATTAATTTCAATTGAAGAATTATTCTTGATTAAGATTATTCCTTACTTTGATGCACTTAGAGGAAATAAATTGTTTTCATAAATTTTTATGAAAACAATTCCCCCTCTCTTTTCAAGAGAGGGGGCGAGGGGGTGAGTTTTTTACCAACAGCATAGTAGCGAAAAAGTGCTTCCTATTCCAGTGCATAGTTGTCATCCATGTATAGATCATTAGCTTCCTAATAAAGAACAGTATTACTGGTACGATACATAATATTTACTGATTATTTTAAAGAACTCATCCCCCTGCCCCTTCTCTTGGGAAGAGAAGGGGAGAAAAATCCGATATATTAATGCGTCTGCGTCGATGCCTGCCCGGCGCAGACGGGCGAGAGATATATTATCCAGGTTATTTATCCGAATTGCATTTCATTATTATTAAATTTAATTTCTACTGGATTTTATCACATAAACCAGCATAAAGCTGATTCAAATATCAAATGACAAATCACAAAATCCAAATAATAATCAATTTTCAAAATACTAATGACCGAAATTTAATCAATTGAATTTCTTAAATTGTGATTTGGAATTTATTTGATATTTGTGATTTGTTATTTGTCTTTTAAAAACTTTGTTAAAATAACAAAGTTTTTGTTTGTAATAGCCTAACAGGAGTGTATTATTTTAAAAACCTTTGCCTATTTAAAAAAGTATTTGCTTCGCTACAAAGCAAAAATACTTACCGGTACCTTATTTATCGTTTGCGCGAATGTCATTGCTATTTTAAATCCTATCGTTGTAAAAAATGCGATTGATTATCTGGCTGTAGATATTGAGATAAATCAACTTCTGATTTATGCCGGATTGATCGTATTAATAGCACTGGGGCAGGGAATATTCCGTTTTCTAATGCGTCAAACGGTCATTGTCGGATCCCGCCTGATTGAAAACGATTTTCGGAATGATCTGTTTGGACATTTGCAGAATATGTCTCCCCGCTTTTTTCAAAATATGCCTACCGGTGACATTATGTCGCGGATGACCAATGATCTCAATGCGGTCCGAGCGGTTCTTGGTCCGGGGATTATGTATTCCATCAATACGATTGTCACATTTGCTTTTGTTATATGGATGATGTTATCCCTGAGTCCGATGTTAACGCTGGTTGGTTTAATCCCGATACCATTTATGGCATTTATAGTATATAAGTTCGGGATGCAAATCCATAAAAGGTATCAAAAGATTCAGGCACAGTTATCCAAAATCAGTACGAAAGCCCAGGAAAGTTTTTCAGGCATACGGATTATAAAATCCTATGTTCAGGAAGAATTCGAGACGGAGGATTTTGATAAATTGAATCGTGAATATGTTGAAAAAAACATGTCCTTTGTCCGTGTGTTTGCTGCTTTTCATCCGATGATGATGTTTATTGTCGGGCTTGGGGTGATCCTTGTGCTTTTTGTTGGGGGGATACAAATTGTTGAGGAAACAATCACATTGGGTGATTTTGTCGCTTTTACCCTTTATTTGGGTATGCTCGTCTGGCCGTCCATTGCTCTTGGTTGGGTGGTCGGCATATTCCAGCAAGGGGCTGCGTCAATGGAACGGATCAATGTCATATTGGAGACACCAGCGGAGATTATAGATGATGATAGGGTAAAAGCAATAGAGCAGATCGAGGGCAATATTAGGATTGAAAATCTAACTTTCGCCTATGATGAGAATAACCCGCCGGTTTTGGAAAATATAAGCCTCAAATTACCTGCCGGAAAAATACTAGCGATTGTGGGTCGCACAGGCAGCGGCAAATCTACTTTGATGCATCTGCTTACGAGAAATTACGATCCTCCTCGGGGAACTATTTTTATTGATGGTATTGATATCAGGGAAGTCCCCTTAAAAATCCTTCGAGATCATCTTGGGTATATACCTCAGGAAACATTTCTCTTTTCAGACACGATTAAAGAAAATATTAATTTTGGTCTGGAGGATAGTAATGATCAGAAAACTCAGGAAGCCGCCCTATGCGCGCAGATTCACGGGTCCATTGAAGAATTCCCAAATAAATATGACACGATTCTCGGAGAAAGAGGTATTAATCTTTCCGGTGGTCAAAAACAAAGAGTTTCTATTGCCAGAGCTATAATAAAGCAGCCCAAAATACTCCTACTTGATGATGCCTTATCTGCCGTGGATACGATTACAGAGGAAAAAATATTGGGGAAACTACGGGACATCATGAAAGATAAAACCTGTGTCTGGATTTCGCACCGGATTTCTGCCTTGCAGGATGCGGATAAAATCATCGTCATTGATCAGGGGAAAATTATTGAAGAGGGTACCCATGATGATCTATTGGAAAGCCGAGGGCTTTATTGGGATCTTTACGAGAAACAGAAACTGGAGGAGGCGTTGGATTTAGTGGAGTAGTTACCCACCCCGTCTCCCCCGAACAAACCGGGGGAGCCACCCCTCCCTACAAGCTTATAGGGAGGGGGAAAGAATGAAGCAATAATTCTACTTTAAATGATTTTTAAGAATGGTATCATTGAAACAAATAGCGCTCATTGTATCAAGAGATTTACGTAAAAATCAGACAATGGCTGAGATCGTTTTTTGGGAAAAAGTAAAAGATAAGAAATTCCTTGGGTATAAGTTTTTAAGGCAACACCCCCTGTTCTATGAATATTATGATAAAAAGAAATTCTTCATTGCCGATTTCTATTGCAGAGATTTGAAACTAGTCGTTGAAATTGACGGTGGAATTCATGAGCAGCAGAAAGATTATGACAGGATAAGAAGTGAGATACTGGAGATACAAAAAGAATATAAAGTAATAAGATTTCAAAACGAGGAAGTAATTAATGATCCGGAAAAAGTATTATTCAAATTGCGAACGACGATTGCACCGGATAGAAATAAGCAAAGTTGTTGATCCTCTCATTCCCCCTCCCTGCATGCTTGCAGGGAGGGGTGCCCCCGACTCAGTCGGGGGCGGGGTGGGTAAAACAGGGGTGCCCCCGACGAAGTTGGGGGCGGGGTGGGTAAAAGGAGAATCTATGAAAAATATATTTCTGATGTTTGTATTGTTTAGTGTATTGACCGGTGATGTCTGCGCCCAGTCCGATTATCAAACCCTTCATCAACAGGCATTGGTTGTCGATATGCACACCGATGTGCTGCTTCAGGTCCTTCGCGGGGTTGATATTTCAAAAAGACTGGACCATGGGCATGTTGATCTGGTCCGCTTGAAGGAGGGAGGCGTGGATGTACAGTTCTTTGCTGTCTGGCCCAATCCGAATACTTATCAACTAAAAGGTATGTTTGAACAATCCATGCACCTTCTCGATTTACTGGAAACGGTGGTGGCAAGGAACCAGGATAAAATTGTAATTACCCGATCACCGGGGGAAGTCGTGAAAGCGGTGAATATGGGTAAGATTGCCGCCTGCATCGGGGTTGAAGGGGGTACTGCGATCGAGAATGATCTCGGAAAATTAAAAATTTTATACGACCGTGGAGCTCGCTATTTGGGACTGACCTGGAATGACAGTCCGGATTGGGCCAGCTGTGCCAAGGATGAAGTTTCTGAGGATTTTGAGGGATATCATGGTCTCTCCCCGTTTGGGAAAGAAGTGATTCGAGAAATGAACCGCCTGGGCATGATCGTTGATGTATCACATAGTGGTGATAAAACCTTCTGGGATGTCATTCAAACGACTCATAAACCGCTCATTGCCTCACATTCCTGTGTCTATAATCTGTGTAACCATTACCGTAATCTCAAGGATGAACAGATTAAAGCGATTGGCAGAAACGGCGGGGTTATTTTTATAAATTTTTATCCAGGTTATCTACAGAGTGGATTTGGTGGAAAATATCAGGCATTGATAGATACGTCAGCTGCATTTCTGGATTCTGTAAAACAGGTCTATGGGGATAACTTTCTCGGATTCCGGAAATTTAAATCGACCTATTATTCAGATAACACCCAGACGTTCCGTCCCGGTGTTGAACGCATTATTGATCATATTGATTATATTATTTCCCTTATTGGTGATGATCATGTCGGTCTTGGTTCGGATTTTGATGGGATCAGCCTGCTCCCTAAGGGTATCGAAGATGCCAGCAGAATGCCGGAAATAACGCGGTTGCTGATGGAGAAAGGGTATCATCCTCAACGGATCCGGAAAATTTTAGGTGGTAATTTTATGCGGGTTTTCCGGGAAGTATCCGAATCAGAAAAATGATTAACCTGATCTATTAATGAACCACGAAGCAGATCCCTCGACCTATCGGTCTTCAGGATAGGCTCCGGACACGAGGATATTTATATTGAAATTAAATAAAAAACAGATGATGCCCATAATTTTGTAAAAATTGTATAGATTGCTTCGCTTGCGCTCGCAATGACGATAATGAGAACGTCATTGCGAGTCACGAAGAATGAGTGACGAAGCAATCTCTTGCTACAAATGGATCTTTTTTGTGACTAATTCAGGTTTTAAATAAGCAGTACTTCAAAGATCGTTAGTCGTCAATCCTTGTTCGTTATTCAAAATCAGTTCAACCCCAGAGAATCAGGTACCGCTGCTTCGGGTTTTGCCTCTTTATCCGGCCATAAGATATCAAAAATACGATTCAGGTCTTTTTCGTAGCTGAAAAAAAGATCATAATTGGCCGGTCTCCTAGACTCTAAGTTGTAATTCTCTAAACTCCAGCCAAACCCCCGTAACCTTTCAATCGACTCTTCCTTCCAGCGATAGATCCAAAAATCGGTGACACAGTTTGAGATCCAGTTATATTCTTTTGGTGAAAGTTCACATTTTTTCAAAGCCAGATACTTTTTACCAACCCATTCCGGTTGTACTTTGATAACTTCAAAGGCAATCGACCAGCTATTCTCTTCAAAATGTCTGCGTAGTTTCTGAACGACAACGATCAGACTTTCATTCACCCGCAAAAATCTTGACAATTGCTCTCTGGTAATCTGACCATTTTCCGGTGGTGAATACTGGTCCTCTTGTTCCCATTGCATAAGCAATTTTGAATTTCCATTAATATCCATGTGTTCGGGAAGATAAATCTTTGTAATCCAGAAGTAGCTGGTACCAATACTGCTCACCAGGAGAATGAATCCGGATAACAAGGTTATCCATAATACACGTTTTTTAGTCATAGGCCGGCAGGTTTAAGTGATCTAAAGTGACTAAAGTGATCGAAAGTGACTAAAGTGACTAAAGTGACTAAAGTGA
>CAZBBC010000142.1:9103-11858 GCA_964489835.1 uncultured Calditrichota bacterium | reverse complement strand
AGAACGGCCAGAAGCCGTCGCTCACCTGAAGGGTGAGCCCTAGGTCCTCTGTGGTGAATAATTTAGGTTGATAAGGATTACAAAAAAAATTGACTTCGAATATTACGATTTAATTTATAAATTTCTATTCATACAATAAAATTAAGAGGGAACGATGTCTGATCAACTCATTGAATGTGTGCCCAACTTTTCGGAGGGACAGAACAAAGATATCATTGACCGGATCACTGATGAAATAAAAAAAACAGCAGGGGTTAAATTACTCGATGTGGATCCTGGATTTGAAATGAACCGAACTGTCGTAACTTTTATTGGCAATCCCTCCGGCGTAAAAGCAGCCGCGTTTGCTGCCATTAAAAAAGCATCGGAACTGATTGATATGAGTAAACATAAAGGGTCGCATCCAAGAATGGGAGCCACGGATGTTTGCCCTTTTGTTCCAGTTTCCGGGGTTAGCACCGAATTTTGCATCCGCTTGAGTGAGGAAGTTGCTGAACGGGTGGGCAATGAGCTCGGGATACCGGTTTATCTGTATGAAATATCTGCCCGTAAACCGGAAAGAACCAATCTGGCCTCTATTCGTATGGGTGAATATGAAGCGTTGGAAGAAAAATTAAAAAAACCGGAGTGGAAGCCTGACTTCGGGCCGGCCATTTTTAACGCAGGAGCCGGAGCGACAGTTATCGGCGTGCGCGAATTCCTGATCGCTTATAATATTAACCTGAACACCAATGAGCAAAAATATGCCACTGATATCGCTTTTGAGCTGCGCGAAAAAGGTCGTTCCGCCCGCAGAGGTAATACCCAGCCTTTTTACTTTAAAGGACAGGAAATTTTAAAATATAATCCGGGAGATTTTCCCTGTGGCAGCTGTGATTATAATGCCGATTCCATGCCAAAATTAATTGATCACTGCAAAGAAGCGCATAATTATAATCTGATTGAATTATTAAAATTGAACGATATTGATCCCCAAAAGGCAGGAGGTGAATCCGCGAAAAAGCCAGGATTGTTTTCCTATTGCAAAGCCATCGGCTGGATGGTTCCCGAATATAATCGTGCCCAAATTTCCATAAATCTTACCAACTATAAAATCACATCCATGCATGCAGTGCTTGAAGCAACAAGAAAATTAGCCGCTGAACGTGGCCTTGTTGTAACCGGCAGTGAAATTGTCGGGATGGTTCCTTTCCCTGCCCTTCTTGAGAGCGGTAAATATTATCTGCGTCAACAACAACGCTCCATTGGAATCCCGATACGAGATATATTGGAGGTTGCCGTGCAGTCCTTGGGATTGCGGGACGTAAGCGATTTTAATATCGATGAGAGAGTGCTTGGTTTGCCAAAGTCAAACGAGAATGATCTTGTTGAAAAGAAGGTTAGTGATTTTATCGATGAAGTTTCGCGTGAATCGCCGGCCCCAGGCGGTGGTTCCATTGCGGCCCTTGCCGGTGCACTGGGAGCCGCTCTGGCCTCAATGGTCTCCAATCTGTCCATCGGAAAACGTGGCAGTGAGGAAGTAGATGAAGATCTTAAACCGGTCGCTGAAAAATCACAGGAAATAAAGGATGCTCTGGTTAAGGCAATTGATAATGACACCAATGCTTTTAACACGTACATGGCCGCTAAACGGTTACCGGCGAAAAATGAGGAAGAGAAAAGAATAAAAGAACAAGCCATACAGGATGGGCTCAAAGAAGCCGTTAAGGTACCCCTTCAAACAGCACAGTGGAGTGCTGAAGTTATTGATCTGGCAGGCATAGCGGTGGATATCGGTAATATTAATTCTGTAACCGATGCCGGTGTAGGTGCTCATATTGCTTATACCGGTGTAAAAGGCGGCATATTCAATGTTCTGATAAATCTGAAAGAAATTAATGATAAAAAATTCATAGAAGAAATGATCACGACCTGTCGTGAGCTTGATGCAACAGCACAGAAAAAAGTTAGTACGGTCATGAATCAGGTGAACGAAAAAGTTAACCAGCTGCTGAACAGCTAAATAGAATTTTTGACTATATATTCTTACATTGTATTCATAGCGTGGAACAAGGCTGCAAACAAAGAAAAAAAGTCCACGGATTATCCGTCGCAGCCGGATAATCCGTGGATAAAAGTCTTTGGCCATAATAGCCTTATATTGATGAGTGAAGGCGATGACAGCTAAAAATAAAAAAGATTTGATAAATCGGCTGATTCAGGCGAAGGAAAAACAGCTGGAATCCCAGGATTTCATTGAATTTAGTTCTGAAGATTTTTCAATATTAGATATAAATTCAGCAAAAGAGATTGAAAATTATTTTCATGGTCATACGATGATGGCTCTGCCAGACTGGGAGGTTGATTTTTTTCGCTGGTTAAAGGTAAATGACCCTTCTGTTTGGAAAGATCTCTGGGAAAATGAAGAAGAACCCTATCGGGTAAGCACTGATTTCTTGCACCACTTTATTAAAAATGGTAACGGTTTTCCGATCTGCGATTTAATTGATGAAGATAATTATTGGTTTTGCGGTCGCCATATCAAACCAAAAGGTCTGGAAAATATGGAAGAGACCGGGAAAAAAATAAAGCAAAACAAATCCCTCTCTTTTGAAGAAGCGCTACTGATAGAATTGCTTCGTGGTTCTATCGATCTCTGGCATTTCTGCTACCGCTACAAAGTACCGCTTTCTCTGGGAAAAGAAAGAATCGATCAGATGCATCAGAATGATATACTGGTCCATTTAACCGACCGCGAAGATCTGGTGAAATATCT
>CAZBBC010000142.1:0-9003 GCA_964489835.1 uncultured Calditrichota bacterium | reverse complement strand
ACAGGATTGGCATAACAATAGATACAACCATAAAAACAGGGTTGTGTTGAATAATCGCCGATATCGATCGATCGCGTACAGCCACAATCTTTTCTTGTCGGCGTTTGGGCTTCGCTGACTGTCTTTTCATGTCTCAGATCGTTGAGTAGTCGACCTGATATACACGATCCCTTCAGGATTTGATTACCGGTTAAAGCATCATTGCAACAAGAATATAATTGCAAATGATTGATCGCTGTGATTTCTTTTATCTCTTCCAGAATAGACTGGGAGGCATCCGCTTCCACCGTCAGTAAATCGTAATCTCCATATTTTTCGCGAAACCGCCGCTTGAATTTTAAATAATCGCTTACATAGCTAAAATAGCACCGCTTAATTCCCAGTTCGGAGAAGATTTTAGACAGCTGTTTAAAATCTTCTCTGATATAATTTGTATGGATCTTACCACTATCCCGCCAGATCACAATCGGATCATAGCGCCAGATGATCCGCTCCGGACCATAATATTTAACCAGATGTTCCATTTGATCGATGGTCTTATGTTGCGATAATGTATTTTTTTCCAGTAAGGGATGGTGCGAGACAATGGTAAAATGAAAAAAGAGATGATAGGAGGAGAAAAATGCCCGTTCCTTTAAAAATCGAGAATAATTTCTTGACCAAAAGACAATCCATTCCACGGAGTCCGGACGCAAATTGACACGGAATGCTTTTTTTTTATAATAAGGATTGCGAACGGTGACTTCGCCTGCCTTGATCCGCTGGATGAACCATTCAAGATAAAAAGCCGGTATATCTGTACGGCGGGATGCTGAAATGACTGTCTTCATGAATCATTTTACGACCCGGGCGAGAGAGAAGCAAGAGGAATTGGGAACTCGGGATTTGGAACTTGGAATTTCCCGATGGGCCGGAGGCCGACATATTATTAGTTTTAATCTTTTTAAATTACTCTCATCCCAGCCAATTTCTTCCAACAGATTTTCAATTAACTTCACACTTCTGGTACATTTTAACAATAATTAAATTATCCTTAAATATATTTTTTTTTGTACATTATTTGGTTATTTAAATCTAAAAATTTTTAATTTGCTGTAATTTATAAGGTAGGCAAGCACTATTGATATACAACCAAAAACTTTGTTATTTCTGTCTCGCCGGGGCGATTAGCAAAGTTTAAAAACTTTTATCCACGGATTATCCGGCGCAGCCGGACACGGATTAAACCTAAAATAAAAATATTTTTTAAATAAAATCCGTGTTAATCCGTGTAATCCGTGGACAAAATCATTTTTTGATTGCAGCATCACTGCGGTATGAATTGTTCAGACAAATTATCAAAACTTAATAAATGAAAGGAGTCTCCTGTGAGCACAGCTATTGAAGGATTAGACCCAAAACTGGTGTGGAAGCACTTTTATGAAATTAGTCAGATTCCCCGCGGTTCAGGAAATGAAGCGGGCGTCGGTGAATATATAATCTCTGTCGCCAGAGAAAATAACCTGGATTTTAAAAAAGATAAACCGGGAAATATTATTGTAAGCAAAGCGGCAACTGCCGGTAAAGAAACCAGTACCGGTGTGGTTATTCAGGGCCATACCGATATGGTCTGCGAAAAAAACAATGAAACCGTCCATGATTTCACCAAAGATCCCATACAACTGGTAAAAGACGGAGAATGGATCCGAGCCAACGGTACGACTCTCGGGGCAGATAATGGTATTGGTGTTTGCTATGCCCTGGCAATAATGGAAGAGGCTGATATTATCCACCCTCCCATGGAATTTTTATTTACCGTGGATGAGGAGACGGGTCTCACAGGCGCCAATGGTCTGGCCGTGGACTTTGTGCAGGGAAAAATCTTACTTAATTTAGATTCTGAGGAAGAAGGGGCTTTTTATATTGGTTGTGCCGGTGGACAGCACACCATATTAAAACATAATATTGAATGGCAACCCTGCCCTTCCGGCTTCCAGGTTTTTCAAATAAAGATCAGCGGATTACGTGGTGGACATTCCGGACTGAATATCGATAATGGTCTGGGAAATTCAATAAAGCTTCTCAGCCGGGTTCTTTATCATCTAAAAGATAAATTCGATTTTAATCTGGTTGCTTTTAATGGCGGCAATAAACACAATGCGATTCCCAGGGAAGCTGAAGCAATTATTGCAATTCCGGCAAGCGCTAAGGATCTATTACAGTCTTTTGTTAAGGAGATGGATGCCGTATTTAAGAACGAGCTTCAGTTCTCAGATAAAGATGTATATTTAGAAGCAAAAGAAACCACTACTGTTGAAAAAGTATTCACAGAAGATTTCCAGAATGCGCTTATCGGGCTGCTTTATACCATGCCCCATGGCGTAATGGAAATGAGTCAGGCGGTAAAAGGATTGGTAGAAACTTCGACCAACATGGCAGTCGTTGAAACAAAGGATAACCGGATTGAATTATTAACCAGCCAGAGAAGTTCGATTGCCTCCGCAATTAAAGACATTGCTGATAAAGTTAAGGCAGTGGGCGAACTGGCCGGATTCCAGATCGAACAGGGCGGAGGTTATCCTGCCTGGGAACCAAATCCTGATTCGGCTTTGTTAAAATTTGCCACAAAGGCCTATAAGGACATTACCGGGATAGAAGCAGAGGTAAAAGCGATCCATGCCGGTCTGGAATGTGGTATCATTGGTGAAAAATACGAAGGAATGGACATGATCTCCTTCGGCCCGACCATCGAGGGGGCTCATTCACCGGATGAAAGGGTCAAAATAACCTCGGTGAAAAACTGCTGGGATTTTCTGCTGGCACTTTTAAAAATGATCTGAAAAGAGTATCTGCCGGATCTTTTCAATTGTGAGAGGCGCTGAACCCTCGTAATGATTGTTCACATTGACATAGATGTCCAGATTTTTGGAGTGGATCTCCTCAACAATTTTTGTAATTCTTGATATCTCGTCATCCTTCGGTTCGTAAATCCGGTCCCATCGGCCCCCACTCTTTTCTTCAATATCGCTTCGGCTTGGTCCATGTAAGCGAATCGCCACGGTCGTATCGAGCAAAGACCAGTGTTTTTGATAAGTCAAGGCGATGTCGTCCATGAAATATCCTTGTAAAAAAACATGCCCGAGATGATGCTGCTTTAAAAATTCGAAATAATTTTTATTCAAATAATTCGGATTCCTGATTTCCAATCCGTAACTAAAATTCCGGTCACACCTTTTGATAAATTCCTGAAATTGGTCAAGAAATACTTTTTGCGAGGACATCTTTTCCTTATTCAGGTACTCAAACTGAAACATCAGTAATCCAATTTTTTTATGCATCGGGCGTAAAGCATTCAGGAATGTTTCAAAAAGATCGAGTGAAAGAAAGTGCGGATTCTCCACAAGGGGGGCGGTTTTTGATTTACGGTAAAAATGTGTAAGCGTAATACTGTTGGGTATCTTGATTGTAAACCTGAAGTCATCCGGCACTGATTCTGTATATTCCTCTACTACCTGTGGCAAAGGCAAAGAAACCTTATCAACCCCAAACAATGACCAGAACCATTGGTCGATTTCCACGGTATTATATTTCCGGCTGTACTCCAGAAGGTAGTTTTTTTTGTCATGATCACTGTAGACCAGATCACGCCAGGAATCGTATTTCCAGCTACAGGTGCCAATTCGAATTTGTGCCATAAGTAGCCTCTATTACTTAGTAAATCTTTTAAAAGATAACTAATCTGATCCATTCATAGCATAGTTCAAGGCTTCAACAAATATCAAATTACAAATTACAAAATCCAAATAATAATCAATTTTCAAAGTACAAATAACCAAAATTAATTGATTGGTTTTTCGAAATTGTGATTTGAAATTTATTTGATATTTGGGATTTGTTATTTGTGATTTTATAAACTTTGCTAAAGTAACAAAGTTTTGGGCTATGATAATATAAATTTTTTCTCGCTTGTTGGCATGATCGGGATGATATCAGTATATGAGGGAAAGATCGCCGGCACCCTGGCGAATAATTTCCGGTTCAGGACCGGTCAGATCGACGACCGTTGATGGCTTGGAAACGAGAATTCCCCCATTGAAAATCAAATCTATCTGATCACCGATCCTTCTTTCAATTTCATAAGGATCATTGAGTATCTCATCGGGTCCTGCCGGTACACTGGTGCTGATAATCGGTGTTCCCAGCTGATTGACTAATGTATAACACAATTTACTATCCGGAACCCTAATACCAATTGTTCGTCGTTTTTGGAATAACCGTTTGGGAGTTTCATTGGTCGCAGGAAGAATAAAGGTGTAAGGACCGGGCAGACAGCGACGCATTATTTTATAAGCCTGATTTGAAACATGGGCATATAAGGCGATGTCTTTTAAATCTTTACATATAAAGCTGAGCAATTTGCTATTGGCAATCTTTTTGATACGATCGATTTGCTCTATGGCTCTTTTATTTCTGATCGAGGCGCCCAACCCATAGACAGTATCAGTCGGATAACTTATGATACCCCCTCCCTCTAATATTGCAACCGCTCTATTTATTTGTCTCTGATCGGGATTATCCGGTATAATATCTATAACTTTTGAATTCATATATCTTCCACATTCTTTGCTCTGGCATCATCTTGATTTGGAGTATCAAATAAATTTGTATGCGCCGGGCAAAAAACACACGATGGTCGTTCAATCAAAGCGAAAAAATACATATATATCAGTATAAAGACAAATTATAAGCAGATTGCCTATCTAATAATCCCGAAAATATTTATCTAATTTGATTTATTCATAACCACAGAGTTCACAGAGATAATCATATAATTTTATTACATTTATAGTCATTAAATTTCTAATTCTTTGATTTTATTTGTATTAAATATACTCTGGGGTGAATAATTCAGGCTAATATCATTAGTATCCGCTAAAAAATATGATTCAATTTATCTTTATAAAACTCATCCCCAAAACTTTTTTCTTGTGTTAAGACCGGAGACATAGGTAACACGATAGTCCCATCTTCGCTTAGGATCATTTTTCTGATAAATGATTTAATTTTGGACAAAAAAATGGGCAAAGGTTTTATATTCTATATGGGAGGGTGATAGTGGGTTAAAACCTTTGCCCGAATGTATTAATGGAGGCAACTATAATGATAATAACTGCCAAAAATGGTAAAAGTTCCCTGAGGTTCATTAATTGAAAAGCGAATGTAGAGGCGCATTGCGATGCACCTCCCGGCATAAGGTATAGGGGTATAAGGATAAAGAGGAATGATAGGGCATGATATGTCGTGCCCAAAATGTATTAGATATAGGGTATAAGGTATAAGGATATAAGGGGGTCATAGAAACGGGTAACTGCTCTCAGCATTCTGCTTTCTGATTACCCGTTCCTAGTTCCTACAACGTCAGTTGTCTTTCCGAACCGGTTTTATTCGTGTGCTGCGAATCGTTGTCGGATCTTTGACTGGAAGATGGATAGAAAATTCGGTACCCTCTCCCTCAATACTCTCAAATTCAATTTGGCCATCATGCGCCTTGATGATATTCTGACAAACGGACAATCCAACGCCGCCGCCATCTCTTTTTGTCGTGAAGTATAAATCAAATATTTTATCACGTATCTTCTCCGGGATTCCACGTCCGGTATCCCTGATCTGAATAAGAATCCGTTCATATTCTGACCGACTAACAACATTTACTTTCCCTCCTTTGTCTGTTGCGGCAAAGGCATTAAGAATGATATTCAGTATCACCTGTTTTAACTGATCCTCATCACCGTATATAACACCAAGGGAGGGATCCAGGTCCGAATAAATCGATATCCCCATTTCCTGGGCTTGTTGCTGGACAAGTTCAAGAACTTCTTCGATGATCTGATTCAAATTGATCAGGTTCAACTCCAATTTTGAAGGGCGGGCCAGTGTAAGAAATTGTTGAATGATCCGGTTTAATCTCCCCGATTCACTCTGAAGTGTCTGCACGCTCCTGAGCACCTGAGATTTCTGATCAAAATTCATCTTTTTTAGGCGACTTTCCAGGATCTCTGCATGAAGAGCCATAGAACTAAGCGGATTTTTTATCTCATGACTCATGGAGGAAGCCAGATTGGTGATCACACCGAACTTCATTGATCGCAGTAAATTATTTTCTAATTCATTAATAAGTTTTAAGTCCTTAAAGGTAAGAACTGTTCCCTGTATAACATTCTCCTCTTTCAAAGCCTGAATGCTCATTTTTACGAGAAGTTCCGATTCGTCCGGCAAAAATATGGTAATCTCTTTTTCCTTCACCTGCCCTTCCTCTTTTAAAACTCTCGATATGAAATAATTCAATTCCCGGTTAGTGCCCAGAATCGAAACAAACCATTCAGGGAATCTTTTTTTATCGGATTTAAATAATTTATAAGTCGCATCATTAAATGAGGTTACATTTTTTTTAGTATCCAGAACGAGGATACTCTCATTGACTGCTTTCAGCAACGAAATAATTCTCTTTTCCGCTTTATTATAGTCTTCTTTCAGATAACTTACTTTCTCTATGGTTCTGTTCAGTTTTGTAAACGTATCCGTGAACTCATCACTTTTCTTATATTTTACGCGGAAAGTAAAATCATCTTCATCCATTTTTGAAATGGCATAATCCAAATGTTCCAGTGGCTTTCGGTATATTTTATTAAATAAGAACAAAGTGAAAAAAATTAATAAACCGAGCACGGCGATCAGAGAAATGTATAGAAAACGTACATTATCAAAATAGCCCACCAGTCCACTATTACTAAAAGTAACCCGCAGATATCCTGCTGTTTTTTTATTATGGGCAAGATAAGGAACGACTATATAAGTCAGCTCCTGTCCATCCATGGTTTGGCCTTTCTGCATCCATGGATCTGTCCAACCAATATGCTTTTCTAAATCAGGGAGGGTAATGACCTGCCCTTCTTCAGCCGGTATATTACTGACAACTACCCGCTGAGAAGTATCGATGATTTGAATGCTCAGGATCATGCTTTCTGGTTCGGTTAAACTGAGCAGCAATTGGTGTATTTCGCTTTTTTTCAGGGACGATAAATGATTATACCGGACCGCCGACAGTTGCTCGAGGTTTTTTTTAATCGTCTTGACCAAAGGCAACGAAAAATCGGTGATCAGCCGGTTTTGAAAGGAATCAAGAATTTTTAAACCTGTAAAACCGATAGTACCGATCGCCAAAATAAAAATTACAGAAAAAATGATCAGTCGATTGCGAATGGGATTCATCCCAATCCCCTTTTTGTGTACTTTTCTTCTCTATTCATACCACAGCCTAAAGCTTCAACAAATATCAAATTACAAATTACAAATTACAAATAATAATCAATATTCAAAGCACCAATGACGCACACTTAATTGACTAAATTATTGAAATTGTGATTTGGAATTTATTTGATATTTGCGATTTGTTATTTGTTATTTTTAATTGTTCATTGGCTCCTACCGCGGGCATCAATAGGAACCTTATTTATAGTACCAGTAGCGTCAATCAGATAATAATGCGAATACAGATTTGTGACCGCACAGGCGTGATTGGGGATTATTAATACCGGCGAACCCATGGGGATATTCCTTGGGGACTCCAGTATGACCACACCATGTTCCTCAGAAAGCCGGACGATCTCTCCGGTCAGATTAATAATCCGTCCGAATCCCGTTACCTGTTGGGTGGCATGCGCCCCACGATCCAGGTTTAGGGCTTTACTCCCGGCATCAATAACAATCCGGTCTGCTGCCGGTTGAGAAATAACCGTCGCTAACACTGCCAATGCCCACTGGTTTTTCATACAGCTACCAAGCATATACTGGATGTTATCATAAAATACATAATTACCCGGCCGGATTTCATTGACAAGAGTGTGTTGGGAAGAATAGATAACGGTTGGTGTGGATCCGACACTTACTACCTTAAGATCTAGACTGTCACTTTTAAGCAGATGATATGATTCCTCCATAATTTCTGCTTCAAATTGACCGATTTGTTGGATTTTCTCCGTTGTTGAAGCCGCATAAACATGGCCGGCATGAGTAAATATACCGGAAAGAAATAATCCTGGTGATGCAATCACTCGTTGCGACAGATCGATTAATTTGTTACCGACACTGACCCCACATCTTTCAAGACCACTATCGATTTCGATCAATACTTTCAGTGGATGATTCGGATCAACAAAATAACCGTTTAATAAGGTCACTTGCTCCGGATGATCCAGGCCAACGGCAATTGATATTTTTCGATGTAGATTCAGCAGACGTTTAATTTTTAATGGATGGGTAATTTGGTTGGCGATAAATATGTCCCTGATACCGGCTGCTGCCATTACCTCTGCCTCTCCGACTTTGGCAACCGATATGCCAACAGCACCCGCGGAGAGTTGTTTCTTTGCGATCAGCACCGATTTGTGTGTTTTAATATGTGGGCGTAACTGCACCCTGGCTGAATTTGCCATTTCCTGCATTATTTTTATATTTTCTTCAAGCTGGACGAGATCCACAATCAGCGCCGGCGTATCAATGCGGCGGTGAATTTCCCGAATATCGTTATTTGAAAATTTCATCTAACTAACATCCAATAAAAAATTTGATACATATGATAAGATAACCAAAAATCATTACTTGTTCACAATTTTTTCAGCGATTTAATCACTACTATGCTATTGTAGCGAAAAACTTTGTTTTTTAGCAAAAGAATAAAAAAACTTTTATCCACGGATTATCCGGCGCAGCCGGACACGGATTAAAACTAAAATAATAATAATTTTTATATGAAATTCGTGTTAATTCGTGTAATCCGTGGACTTTTTTTCTTTGTTTGCAGAATCACTGCAGTATGACTAGATCAGTTTTAGCCATATGGTATAATTCTTCTACATTGATCTAAAAACTATCGTAAAAAATTGATATTTTATTTATAAAGAAATTGATATATTCCAGTATTGCCTTGATTCAATTCTTTTTAATCAAAGGAGGATTTCTCGTATG
>CAZBBC010000141.1:8625-12033 GCA_964489835.1 uncultured Calditrichota bacterium | reverse complement strand
AAGCCCCTGCAAAGGGGCTTTTTTATTTTCTGCCGTTCACCTAAACACTCACGATCAAGTGGAAATATTACCAATTGTTCCTTATATCATATTTGTATAAGGAACCACGAAGGACACGAAGATCTTATATTGACTATTCTTTTATCTAATATCTAAAGCGAAGTTAACGCAAAGATTTTATTAATAATTAAAAACTTCGTGTTCTTCGTGCGCTTCGTGGTTAAAAAAATCTTTAACTTAGCTAAGTTGACGCCAACGGAATCAGGCGCTCTTTTTGGATTTTTTAAAGGTAAGGAGTGGTTCTGCTTTATGATCTACCGTAGATTTCGTAATCGTACAGCTTTCGACCTTTGGCAGAGAAGGCAATTTGTACATAATATCCAGCATGGTGTCTTCCATGATCGCCCGTAATGCCCGGGCCCCTGTATTACGTTTCCGGGCCATTTCCACGATGGTATCCAGGGCGTTATCTTTAAAAATCAGATCGACATTATCGATTTCAAGCAATTTTTTATATTGTTTAACCAGCGCATTCTTCGGTTGCGTAAGAATCAATCTTAAGGCCGCTGCATCCAGTTCATTCAGAGAACTCACCACCGGTAAGCGTCCGATCAATTCCGGGATCAAACCATATTCGAGCAGATCTTCCGGTTCAACCATTGCATAGAGTTCTCCTTTGGACAAACGATTCACCGATTGTGCTTCGGTATTAAATCCGATGGTTTTTTTACCTGCCCGGCGGGCAATAATATCCGCCAGGCCCTCAAAGGCTCCGCCGCAAAGGAAAAGTATGTTTTTTGTGTTGATATTAATCAGTTTTTGTTCCGGATGTTTACGCCCTCCTTTGGGCGGGATACTGGAGATCGTACCTTCCAGCATTTTTAAAATGGCCTGCTGAACACCCTCACCGGAAACATCCCGGGTAATGGACGGATTTCCATCTTTTCGGGCAATCTTATCGATCTCATCAATATATACAATGCCATGCTCTGTTTCTTCTACTCTGTAATCTGCCGCTTGATAAAGCCGGACCAGAATATTTTCAACATCTTCACCCACATAACCGGCTTCGGTCAGAACGGTCGCATCGGCAATAGCAAAGGGCACCTTCAGAAAGTTCGCTAATGTTTGGGCCAGCAGTGTTTTACCGGTACCGGTCGGTCCAATGAGCAATATGTTACTTTTTTCAATATCAATTTCATCGATCCGTCTCTGGTAGTTGATACGTTTATAATGATTGTATACCGCAACTGCCAGCGTTTTTTTTGCATTATCCTGACTGATAACGTATTTATCCAGCTCTTCTTTAATCTCTGATGGAATAGGCAGACGTGTGGATTTGGTAAATTGAGCCCGGCGATGATGATTTTCGATAATCTCAGAAGCGGTGACCACACATTCATTACAAATATGGACACCCGGCCCGGAAATTAAACTTTCCACTTCAGACGCAGATTTTCCGCAGAATGTACAAAGAACCGACGACGACTTTAAATCATCTTTGGCCATTTATTTTTTGCCTTTTTTTGTTGATGGACTTTTAGAAATTACCTCATCAATAATACCATAATCCTTTGCTTCTGCAGCGGACATAAAATAATTTCTATCGGTATCTTTATCAATTCTGTCAAGCGGCTGTCCGGTCGATTTTGACAGAATTTCATTAAGGATTTTTCTTATTCTCAGAATTTCTTTGGTATGTATCTCGATATCGGTTGCCTGGCCTTCGACGCCGCCTAGCGGCTGATGGATCATCACCCGGGCAAGCGGCAGCGCATATCTTTTACCCTTTGCACCGGCGGCCAGAAGGATCGCTCCCATACTCGCCGCCTGGCCCACACAATTCGTCACCACATCCGGTTTGATATAATTCATAGTATCCAGAATCGCCATGCCTGAAGAGATAATTCCACCCGGGCTGTTGATATACAGAAAAATATCTTTATCCGGATCTTCAGCCGCCAGAAATAATAATTGGGCAATCACCAGATTTGCTATATTGTCATCAATCGGGGTTCCAAGAAAAATTATTCTTTCCTTCAGGAGACGGGAATAAATATCGTAGGCACGTTCTCCCCTGCCTGTTTGCTCTATTACCATTGGAATTAATGTCATGCTTTCTCAAAAGCCTTTCCTTTTTTTATGGACTGCTTTTTCTCTTTAACTTTCGAATTATTTACCAGGAAATCAAATACTTTTTTCTCGAAGATATCATGCATCACCCGTCGCTTCAGTTCTTCGTTCGTCTCATAAAGTTTGCGCGTTTTATCGTCGTTCAGATTCTCTAAAAATTGCCCGAGATCCTCTTCTGTCGATTCGATGCTTTCCTCTTTGGCAATTTTATCTTTCAGATGGATCCATTTTATATTAAAGATGGCATCGGAACGATAATGTTTGCGCACATTCTCCTCATCAATATTTTTTTCTCTCCGGCCAATATCTTCAATAATTTTATCCAGATAGTTATCAACCATCGTTTCCGGCGCATCAAAGGGATTTTCATGCAATAACTCCTGGACCACCTGATGATAAAACTGCTGCTCGGATTCCTGCCCCCAGCGGTGTTCCAGTTCGTGGCGCACTCTCTCCTTTAACTCGTCAACAGATTTAATATCCAGTTTCAGATCCTGGATGAATGATTCATCTAATTCAGGAAGTTCCTCTTCATCCACGGTCTTCATCGTGATACTAAAGCGTTCAACTTTACCGGCCAGTTCCCGGCCGGCACTTTTGGGATAAACTTTCTCGATGATCCGTTCTTCCCCTGGTTTTATGCCAATAATCTGGGATTCAAGATCCGGATCAAATTGCCCTTCTCCCAATTGAACACGGATATCATCATATTTTTTCCCGATCAGCGGCATGCCGGTTGTATCCAGTTCCTGGACAGAAAAAGTGACATAATGTCCGTTTGCTGCTTCACCTTCTACAGGGGAAATAACCGCTTTTTGCTTACGAATATATTCGATATTATCATTGACATCATCGGCGTTAATCTCATAGATAATTTTTTCAAAACTGAAATTTTTATACTTTTTGAGTTTGATTTCTGGATAAGTCTCAACTTCAATTTCCATCTTTAAATTCTTATCATCGTCAAAATCGAAACTTTTTACAACCGGATACCCCACCGGTTGAATATCCGCTTCCTTTAATCCCTCCTCAAAAGCCTGTTGCATCGCTACATCCAGTGATTTTTGTTCAATGGTTCCGGCAAACATATTTTTAACCATGTGAAGAGGGGCATTACCCTTGCGGAATCCTTGAATTTGCACCTCTTTTTGGACCACTTTTTCCTGCTCTTTCCTGATTTTATCCACTCTATCTGCAGGCAGTGTTATCTGAATCTGTACTTTACAGGAAGAAAGCCTTTCCACTTCAGTCGCAACCATTCCTTTCAAAACCTCC
>CAZBBC010000141.1:0-8525 GCA_964489835.1 uncultured Calditrichota bacterium | reverse complement strand
ATTAAAATTAAGTCAGTAAATTTACCTCTCCCCCATTCTAAAATCAAGTTGATTTGGATGAGTTTAAAGTACAAAGAAAAATTAAAAATGATTTAATGAAAAAAAGTGCTTGACAATTTTCGTATTCATTCCTATACTAGTTTTACAGCAACTGCAAAAGTAGGAAACAACTTACCCAAGACATAAATAAAATAACATTTTAGTCAATTTATGACATAAACGCTACCTAATATTACAAGGATGTATGGTTTGAAGCGTTTTAGTATGCTAATTATATCACGTGTCGTCGTTGTTTGTCTCATTTTTTATATCACTGTACTGGTGCCTGGTAACGAATGCTCGGCAACGGATATTATATTTCCCGCACAAAGTGCTTCTTCTCCTAAATTTTGGACGGATATTTCCTTTTATAAGGGGCAGGAAGGATTTACGCAACTTGAAGTGTATTATTCATTACCGGCCAGAGAACTCAAATTCGACAATCAATCAGGTGAGTATCGGGCATTATACGCTTTTTCAGTGACCGTAAAAAATTCAGATAATCAGATTGTTTTCGACAAGTCGATCAGAAAACAGATGCGGGTCAATACACCCGATGAGATCAATGATGAACGCCGTGGTGTTATTGATCAGATGGTATTTGATCTTCAACCGGATGATTACGCCGTCGAGATAGATGTTAATGATGAATTCGGAGAAAGAAAAAGTTCTATTTCCGGTCATTTACAGGTGCCGGCATTTTCGGATGCACTCACTTTGAGTACGCTGCAATTAGCATCGTTGATCTCATCCGATTTATCTCAACCATCATTTGTAAAAGGTAATAAGGTCGTTATACCCAATACATCAAGAAAATACCGAAGCGGGAAGTCCCTTCTTTATCTTTATTTTGAAGTTTATAATTTGAGCGCGCCCAAAGATAGTACCGATAAAAATTTTGAAATCAGTTATTGTATCACCAATGAGGCCGGAGATTCTCTCATTTATTTTCCGGGGCAGACAATTACTAAACCGGGCACGTCCTGTATGAAAACGCAGACGCTGGATGTCCGCGGATTACCCGCGGGAGAATATACAATAGACCTTGGTGTATCCGATCTTTCGTCGGATCAATGGGCCTCGCGCCAAAAAAGATTCTGGATATATGAACCTCCCCTGGTCAGGCAGAAATTATCGATGACGGAAGCAGACAGAAAAAAATACCGGGATCAGATAAAATATTTCGCCACCGATCAGGAATTACAGGTATTTGATATGCTGGAAGCCGATGGTACCGAAGAATTTTTAGTGAACTTCTGGCGCTCCAGAGATACCACACCGGAGACACCGGAAAACGAATTCATGCTTGATTGCTTTAGTCGGATGGCGTATGCAAACGAAAAATTCAAAGGTATCAGAGGTGGCCTGAACAGCGATATGGGAAGGATTTTCGCCGTTTATGGTCAACCGGATGAAATCGATGATCATTCGATGGATATGAATTCAAAACCCTATATAGTCTGGCATTACTTTAATACCGGTACCGGCCGACACCTTTTTGCCTTTATAGATGAGAGTAGCGACGGTATTTATATTCTCGTTCATTCAACGGTTGAAACTGAAATCAATAATACCAATTGGATGAGCCAGGTAATGCAATAAGTATATAAACCACTAACAAACAATTATTATTTATTACAAAGGAGGTGAGGGGCAAGGAAAATATTGATAATTAAATGAGAAATAAATTAATTAACTTGTTTAATTCATAGCGTCCCGATGAATCGGGAAAAACAAATATCAAATGACAATTTACAAATTCCAAATAATAATCAATTTTCAAAGTACCAATGACCAAAACTTGATTGATTGAATTTTTGAAATTGTGATTTGGAATTTATTTGATATTTGTGATTTGTTTTTTGTTATTTTTTACCATCTGGTTATGAATTATTCGGGTTAATAAAAATGGAAGGAGGTGGGTTTAATAGCGTAGAATTGTACATGTACCCCAAGTTAAAGAATTTAGATCGTATGATTAAAGGAACAAACAGTACACCGGTTTAATCATTCTCTGGCAATAAAGATAATTTTTGACAAGAGATATCGGTATGCACCGACCAAATCCTTTAATCTTTATTATTTTTATTTTTGTAGTTTTAACAAATGGAGGAAACAATGATAATTTCGAATAGGTTCCTTAAAGTAGTCTGCCTATTTGCTGCGGTTTCTCTGGCCCTATTTCTTCCTGATACAGGAGCATGGGCAGGTACGACTGGTAAAATTGCCGGAGTCGTAATCGATGCTAATACCGAAGAACCCCTGCCAGGCGTAAATGTGCTCCTTGAGGGAACAACGATGGGTGCCGCGACGGATCTTGAGGGTGTATTTTACATAATCAATGTCCTGCCGGGTGAATATTCTGTCCGGGCAACAATGATCGGCTACGGTCCGGTGTTACAGCAACAGGTTCTGGTAAATGCCGACCGTACCACCAATCTCAACTTCAGCCTTTCGCAGGCTGTTCTGGAATCGGATGAAGCGGTGGTGATCATTGCCGACCGGCCCCTGGTTGAACAGGACGTTGCATCCAGCCAATCAATTACGACCGCGGATATCGCCGATGCACTGCCTGTATCTGATATTATGCAAGCAGTAAGTCTGGAACCCGGCGTTTCTGTTAACACCTTGGAGTATGAAGTCGAGGTCAGGGGTGGTAACAGTGCCCAGATCAGTTTCCAGGTTGATGGTATGGAACGGAGTGATAAACTGAATGATAAAGTCTATTCCCCCACCAATTCCGCGACCGTATCTGAGATCCAGGTAATCTCCGGTGGTTTTAGTGCCGAGTACGGTAATATCCGCTCCGGCGTATTTAATGTGATTACCAAAGAAGGTGGTCAGGATATCACCGGTTCGGTTGATTACCGGATTGCACCGGCCCAGAAAAAACATTTTGGCCCCGATGCCTATGGTACCGATCAGTATGACTGGAAAACCTATGCCGGAGCAAATTCATTCGAACCCGTAAAAGATATTGAAGGTAATACAATCTTTGATGGCTGGAATACCATACGGGATACAAAAAATGGCGAGACTTGGATGGGTAAAAACGACTGGACAGCCCAGCAATTACAGGAAGTATGGAAATGGCGCCATCGTCCCATCGAGTACGGCGACGCACCGGATCATTATCTCGATGCCGGTCTGGGCGGCCCGATACCGGGTCTGGATCAGGTTGGTGTTAAAGATGCCGGTTTTTTTGCCGGATTGAAATACAACCGGGTATTCCCGATCCTTCCTTCCGTTTCAGAAGATAACCAAATATACTCCATCGAAGGAAAGATCAATTTCAAACCCATGGAATCGATCAAAGTGGTCCTCAGTGGTCTATATGGTAAGAACGCCACCAGTGCCGCGGGTGAGACCTGGACCAGCCAGGCTATCATGGATTACGGCTATGATTTTGCGGGCGCCGCCCTGGGCGAAAATAAATACTATCTGTCTAATTATGATCTGTTAAATGCCTATACCACCCAGTTCGGTCTGAAACTGACGCACACACTCAACCCATCCACATTTTACGAAGTCCGGTATAACTACTTTTCTACGGAAACAGAAGCAGGTCGAGCCCGGGAAAGAAATCCGGCAATCGTAAAAACGATCGGCGGCGTCGGATTTGACGAAGCCCCGCTGGGATGGCTCAGTGAAGCCACGCCGCTTACAGACTTACCGGGTACTTATGACTTTTACGGTGGCGGCGAGATTGCTGATACGTCCTATGTTAAAAGTCATTTGCTGAATATTGATTTTACCAGCCAGGTTAGTAATCAGCATCTGATCAAGGCAGGCTTTGAATTCGGTACGGATCATGTCGTGCGCAATTACTATGAATTCGCTTCGATCATCCTTCAGCCGGATGCCGGGGACTTTATCAATTTTGATAACAAACCCTATCATCTGGCCGGCTATATCCAGGATAAGATGGAATATGGCGGGATGATTGCCAATGTTGGTGTGCGTATCGAGCATTATAATGCCAATGGCCCCATTTACGATCCAGCGAATATATACTCCCTGTTATGGGCGCGCGGTGGCACGGAAGGCTATGCCAGCCCTGCGGATCTGCCACAGGAAGACAGTAAAGGTTTTACTTATGTCGCCCCCCGGCTCTCCGTATCGCATCCGGTTCTTGAGCACACAAAATTCTTTTTCAACTATGGCGTATATTATGACGAACCGACCAATGTCGATCGTTTTGGTTTATATTCCGAAAGTTGGGCCTTTGGCAACGGCCAGGGTGACATCAGAAGAATTGGCTATGCAAATCTTGAATCACCAAGAACCGCCGCCTATGAAATCGGTTTTGAGCAAAGTGTTGCCGATGAATGGCTGGTACGTACCTATTTCTATTCCAAGGATAATTCCGAACAAATCGGAAATCTGCGGGTAGATGGTCTGGATGGCACCCATGCCATCGGTGATTTCCGGAATTATGAGGGCGTCGGTAAAGGTGCTGCCGGATATGATACCAGGAGAAATAATGAGTGGGAAGACATCCGCGGCATCGAATTAAAGGTAACCAAACGGCAGGGCCGCTTCTTTACCGGCTGGCTGAATATGAATTATCCCACCAGTACCAAGGGAAATTATGGTTTTCAGAAACTAAACCAGGATCCGCTGGTTGCTTATTATCAATACGCCGCGGTGAAACAACAACCGCAAACCGAACCCGGTTTTCTGGCCAATCTCAACTTTCACACCCCCTCCGACTGGGGCACCTGGCAAGGCGACTGGCATCTCAGTATCATTCAGAGTTGGAACAAGGGTAAGAAACTGATCTATAATCCAACCGGTTTACCGACACGGGAAGTTCGCACCATCTATTACTGGATCAATGATTATAAGACATCGCTGAGATTAAGTAAATCTCTACAGATCATGGATAATTTAAACGTTCGTTTCTACATGGATATTCAGAATCTGTTCGATTTCAGAAAACTGAACATGGGCATATTTGACAGTGCCGAACAAGAGCGCTACTACAATCTGGTGGTGGATAGTGAAAGTGGTTTGGATAAAAAGATCGGTGAATATGAAGATGATCAGGGCAATAATGTCTTTACGGAGAACTGGGTGGACAAAGATGGAAATAATCGGTCCCCGATTGCACCGGATAAAGATTTTGCCTTATTCTACTATCCCCGGTCTTTCCTATTCGGTATAAAGGTTGAATTTTAACCTCAGTTATCCAATAATTTGGAGCGGATAACTTGTATAATATTAAAAAGAGGGATTAACTATGAAACGTATATTGATTATTGTGAGTGTATTCCTGCTGTCGACGACTCTGATCGTAGATACGGCCATGGCCAATACCGGCATGCACTTTATGCGCATCGGCCGCTTATGGGTCAATGCCGAATATGACGGAGCGGAAGGCTGGGGAGGTGAATATGCCTGGCCCGGCGGCCGGATACGTTTTCCTGATGGGGGAATTCGGGGACTATGGGGCGCCAATGTGAGAAAAACGGGAACGGTTGCGGGATGTACGGACTGGACCGGGCCCGATGGAACGCCTTTTGGATACTGGACATCCGGTATGTACCGCACCTATGACTATGATTATCTGCCTTACTGGAAGAACCAAACCAATCAAACGGCGCTTTTATGTGTGACTCAAATTCTCTATCAGAGATGGCCGCAACCAACGGTGATTGTCAATGGTCTCAATATTACCCCCGATGGCGGTGATAATTTTACCGCTACCCATGTGGCTGACTTCCAGCATGACGCCAACACCGCTGTTGATCCGACTCTGATCACGGAAAGAGCAATCAAATCGGTCTGGCGGTATACCATGGGTGTTGAATACGAACGCTGGCTGTATGGCTACAGTAATCCAAAACATCAGGATTATTGTTTTTATGATATTACCCTGACCAACAATGGCAAGGTTTTTGGTTTACCCGGTGAGACCCCCAAAGTCTGGCCGGAACAGAATGCCGGTTGGCCCTATATTCTGGATGGCCAGACTGTTGAAGGTTTCTGGTGGGCCCAGACCGAAAACCCCTGGAATTCAGCCCTTGGCAGGAATATTTCTTTTGGGGCCGATGACGCTATCGGTGAATTTATTGCCCCGTTTGCGGCGCCGCGGGATACCCGCAGGCTCTATTTGTTTTACGATGGTGATAACAAAGATTCACCCGAAAAAGACTGGTGCGATCCCAGTATTGATGATCGATTCGTGGAATTATTATCGCCGGCCTGGATCGCTATGGGGGCCTTATGGGCCTCTGATCCGGATAATCTTGGCGCGGATGATCCGACTCAACCGCGGAGCACCACTATCAAGCAGGAACGCGATTATGATATGGGCCGGGCGGCTACGCCGACCATGCAGGCGCAATATCAGGCCCTGTTTACGGAAGGCAATCACTACGCCCTGAATACGCCGCATCCTGATATCGATCCGAACATCGACAAACCCAGTGGCTATAATTCCTTCGGACCCTATAATCTGGCTTTTGGAGATCAAGTGCATATTGTTTTTGTTGTCGCTGCCGGTGGTATCAGTCATGAATTATGCGAGGAATACGGGAAAAAGGCCATGGATGCCAACTATTCCGGTCCGGTGATGGATGAGATCGAAATCCTTCACAAAACCGGTCGCGATTCGGTTCTGAAAACATTAGCGATAGCCGACTGGAATGTTAACGGCGACAAAGGCGGCTATGAGATGTTCGATGTACCGGATGCGCCCCGTCCGCCGGCTACTTTTACGGTGACCTCTGAAGGTCCGGCGGTCAAGCTGACCTGGTCGGATGAATCCAGAAACGATCCCGATTTTGATACGGGCGTTGAGGATTTTGCCGGTTACCGTGTCTATAAAGCCGTCGGGGCCCGGGATAGCGTCTATCGTATGATCTATGACGGCACGGCCAACGAAACCACCGATCCGAATGTCAGTGAAGGGGTTCAATATTTCTATTACGTCGTCGCTTACGATGATGGTACCCAGAACTGGGAAGATCCCGGCGTCTCCATTGAAAGTGGGAAATATTATTGCTGGACCGGCTGGTCACCGAAAGGTGTTAGCCCCGCAGCTTCCCCGATCACTTCCGCCGCTAAAATAGATGATATCCGGGTGGTTCCCAATCCGTATAGCGCTGCCGGTAAAACATATCCCGGCGAGGCTGACAAGATCCTGTTCACCGGTTTACCGGCGGAATGCACCATTACTATTTATACAACTGCCGGCGATTATGTGCATAAGATCGAACATACCGATGGCAGTGGTAATGAAGACTGGGATCTGCGTACGGATTTTAATCAGTACCTGGTCAGTGATGTCTATATTTATACGGTGGAAAGCAGCCTGGGTGATAAAGTTGGCAAATTCATCATTATCAGATAACCCGGTGCACAAATCATGTACGCCGTTTATTACTCCATGAAAAGTTCAATACGGAGGCAATTCTCATGAAAAAAATCTGTTTTTTATTTTTAATAATCATATTCATTTGGGCCGTGCAACCGGCACAGGCTGAAATGAAAAAACTGGGTCAGGCAGGGATGACCTTCCTCAGTATCGGCGGTAGTGCCCGGGCAGCCGGGATGGCGAATGTTTTTGGTTTCGCCCAGAACGACCTGGGAAGCGTGTTCTACAATCCGGCCGGATTAGCCAGCGTGGAAAACCGCGCTTTCTACTTCAATTATACCAGCTGGATCGCGGAAATGAGCGTCTCCCATATGGCCGTCTCCTGGAATGCCGGCCAATACGGGGTATTCTCTGTGCATGCCCAGTTGATGGATTATGGCGATTTCGAAGGTACAAAGATTAACATCAATATACCGGCGGGATATGAAGACGTCGATGTCGGTGATGTTAATGGGATGGCAGTCGGTCTTGGCTACGGTATCCAATTGACGGACCAATTTGCTATTGGCGGTAATATTAAATATGTCAGCCAAAAGCTGGGACAGAACGATACCTACATTGGCAATGATCTTGAGACAACCGGCAAAGCCAACGAGATCAGTGACGTCGCTTTTGATTTCGGTACGGTTTATCAGACCGGTATCCGCAGTGTCGTCTTGTCGATGTCTATCCGCAATTATGCCGCGCAGCAACTCTATGAAAATGAAGAGTTCCAGTTGCCACAGACCTATAGAATCGGTCTTTCAGCGAATTTGTGGGAACTCCTGCCCTATTCACCGGGTGAAGATCATAAAGCACTGTTCGCGATCGAAGGGGTCGATCCGCATGATCGACCGGAATTTGTTAACCTCGGTCTGGAATATGGCTTGATGGATATGATTTTTCTGCGCCTGGGCTGGCAAGGGAGCCGTGCGTCGGATGAAACCGGTGGTTTAAGCGCCGGTGCAGGATTTAAACTGAATACGGATGCTTTTACAGGCAATATCAATGTTGCCTATAATGATTTTGGAAGCCTCTTAGGTTCGGTAATCCGTCTGTCTGTATCCGGGGCATTTTAATTCTTACCGGATAAATCGTCAACATCTAACCCGTTCCCCGGTTAACC
>CAZBBC010000140.1:0-12084 GCA_964489835.1 uncultured Calditrichota bacterium | reverse complement strand
TGAGAAGCGTTCCTCGCTACATCTCAGTTATGGTGAGAAGAAATTGGCCAGTATTGCCACGATCCTGTCTTCTGATCCTGAATTGATCGCTCTTGATGAACCGAGCAGCAATCTTGATCCCTATCATCGCCGTAAGATTATCGATTGGATAAAACGGTCCGATCGAACAATACTCATGGCCACCCATGATTTAGATATGGTCGCTGAAACGACGCAACGTGTTTTGTTGTTACGAAATGGTAAATTGATCTCAGATGGGGAGGTAAGACAAATATTGACCGATCGGGCCCTGCTGGATGAAAACCAGCTGGAACTGCCGCTCACACTCCAACGGTCTCCGTTTTCCAAGGAATAATACGGTGAGAGAATAATTGTTACTTAAAATATGTTGTCATCCTGAAGAGATCATTATTCTTGTTAGGAATAACCTAACGGTGAAATGATTCCTAAGGATTAATAACCCACCCCGTCTCGCTACGCTCGACACCCCTCCCTGTGCGGCTTCGCCGGACAGGGAGGGGCTGTGGGAGGGTCAGTTGTGATTGATATGCGTGCTTCGTGGTTTCTAAACTGTTTAGGTTATGATCGGGGAAAAAATAAATGATAGATAAAACAATATATATTGTTCTTGTTGTGTGTTTTCTGGTAGGTAATATCTTTGCTCAGGATCCCGATCAACCAATGGAAGTTTTTGAGCTGCAGGATACGATCGTTGTGGTCGCTGATCGTTTCAAACTGCCTCTGAAAAACATTACCTATACCTATGAAATCATTTCAAAACAACAGGTGGACGAATTCAGCAAATACTCCGCCCTGGAGCTCATCGATATTGCTTTTCCTTCCGCTTTTACACTGGACAAGAAAATTATCGGCTATGGCGTGGGGACGGATGGGGCGGGAACGATCAATATACGCGGGCAGGGAGGTAAGCCCAATACAGGCATTCTGGTATTATTAAACGGTCATCCCGATTTTATGGGGGTATTCGGGCATCCCTTGCCCGATGTGTATGGTATGGATGATGTGCAACAGGTGGAAATTCTTGCCGGCCCTGCATCCTCGGTATTCGGAAGTCAGGCAATGGGGGGTGTGATAAATATTAAGACGGGACCGGATTATGAACACCTGGCCAAGGTCTCTCTGGAGGGAGGCTCTCATAATACCTATAATCTGGGTATAAACATGGCAAAAAAACTGGATTCGCATGGCTTGTTCTTTACCGCCCGTCATAATCATACCGATGGACATATCGAAAAAAGTTCCTTTGAGTCCTATCATTTCCAGGCAGGATGGCAATTTCAAATAAATCCGGTATGGAAGGTCTCCCTGATGGGCCGATATGTCCCCTTTGAATTTGATGATCCGGCAAGGCAAGCAGACCCTGCAAATTTAGGGACTTATGCAAAAATCCGTCGGGGAACCGGCGAAGTTATCTTGGAGAATCGTGGAAATCTTCTCAGTGGATCAACCCAGGTCTATGGCAACTGGGGTTATCATCGATTCTATGACGGATTTGAGAGTCGCGATAATACCTATGGTATTTCCAGCTATCAACAACATCAACCAATGGCGGATCTGAACATTGCCTTTGGTGGTGATTTCCTTTCCTATGGTGGGCGGGCAGAAAATACGATCATACCACCGGGTATCATCAATGACGAGAGCCATCAAATAACCTCGGCCGGTGTGTATGGTTTAGCCATGTATAATCCTCTTAAAGTTCTTAGTCTGAAATTGGGATTACGTTATCAGTATAATTCATTGCCGATACAAAAAGTGTCACCGGTGGCCGGTTTTAATTTTATTATTGTACCGGGACTTCATTTTTATGCCAATTACCAGTCCGGTTTTCGTTATCCAACTTTGAACGAGTTGTACCTCTTTCCGCCATCAAATTCAGAATTAAAGGAGGAGAGTATCCGCAGTATCGAATCAGGCCTTGGATACTACTGGTCGAAAAGAAATATTTTCCGTTTTGCTTTCTTTCAAAATGATGTTGATAATATCATTCAAACCATCGCCAATCCAATGCCACCACCAGCGGTAAAATACTCGAATAGTGGTCAGGCCAAACAAATGGGGGTGGAAACACAGATCAATCTAAATGTACTCGATAACCTGGATATGCAGTTTTCCTATAGTTTTCTGGATCCGGATCATTTGACGGCTTTCAATCCTAAACATCAGGTAAAATATATACTGAGTTTTGTAAAAAGCGGCTTTCGGTTGACGCTTTACGGAAAGTATATTGATCATCTTTATGCTGATAATGATCAAAAATCACGGCTGGAAGATTATAATCTGGTCAATTTAATACTATCCTATAGCCTCGGTTCATGGGAATTACATCTCCGGCTCATGAACCTGCTCGATCGTAAGTACGACGTTCAAACAGGTTACCCGGCACCGCGGCGATATGTTCTGGCTGGATTGGATTACTATTTATAGAGGTTTTTTTGGAAGATAAAGAACTCAGACAGATCCCATTGGTTGCCTTATTTACTGCCCTGGGAATTATTTTTCCCCAATTTTTTCATCTGTTGGGTCTGGGATCCGCGTTTTTACCGATGTTCTTACCGGTAATGGTGGGGAGCATGTTTTTATCCTGGAGATATGTGCTTTTGATGGCTTTTCTATGTCCGGTTATTTCATGGTTTTTAACCAGTATGCCCCCGATTGCACCACCAATCTTACCGGTTTTAACCATAGAATTAATAGTGGTCAGTCTGGTCATTTCAATACTTCGTTTTTATTCAAACTTATCCGTATGGCTCATTCTTATTCTTGCCATTATTATTGACCGTTTGGTTCTGTTAGGGATGATTTTAATCATTGCCCCATGGTTTGGTATTGATCATCCTCTTTTTTCTGCCGGAATTATCGCCGCCGGTATTCCGGGGATCATACTTCAATTAGTGACCATTCCTTATGCCGTTTATCTGATCGAAAAAAAATATCCACAGTGGAAACCAAAACAGGGTAATTTATTGATATGAAATCCGATTTTGCCATTCAAAACTTTTTTGATCAGCATGCCGACACCTGGCATGAAAGCATTGATCAGACCGTCAGAGAGCGGCTGACTGAAATTTTTGAGAATAAAATTCCACCATTGTTCACACCGGTACTGGATGTTGGCAGTGGCACCGGTATCCTTCTGCCCCTGCTGACAAAAAATGTTGGAAATCATGCAATGCTGGTCGAGGTTGATTTATCGCGGCAAATGTTAAAACAAAACCGGGATCATAACGGAAAAGATCTACCGGCTTCACACGTTCAGGCTGATTCTCACTGTTTACCCTTTAAAAACAATCTATTCAAAACAATCGTCTGTTTTGCAGCCTTTGCGCACTTTGAAGACAAAGTAAGCGTGATCAAAGATTTTTACCGGATTCTGCAACCGGGGGGCATCATTATTGTTTTACATTTAATGGATCATTCCCGTCTGAATCATATGCATCAGCGTGTTGGTGGGGCAGTAAAGAATGACACCCTGCCGGGGATGGCTGAATTGTGCGTAATGATGCGATCACAGGGATTAAAAATATTAAACTGCGAAGAAACAGAGAATATCTACCTGATCTGCACACAAAAATAGTTAGATTATATGAAACAACATTCCCTCCTTGTATGGGTTAGAAATAATTGGCAGTAAACTTTACCTATTATTAAAATCTCTCGCAGAGCCCCGCCACGGCAGGCAAGCGCAAAGCCCTGCCCGCCGGCAGGCGCGGCGCAGAGAAATTTTATCCACGAATTTCACGAATATTTTATATTATAGTTATCATATTTTTTAATTTAAATTATTATTATAAATTTAATTCGTGAAAATCCGTGCTAATTCGTGTCCGCCATGTTGTATATCCCGTTACACGGGATAGGCGGATCCGCCTTTCGGCGTGATAATCCGTGGACAAAAATCATATTTTCCGAACTTTCAAATCGGTGATCAATAGGTTAAGGAGGACCGGGTGGTGATAACCGATATTATAACCCTATTATTTTTAATATTATTTTTAGCCAGATTTCTTTATATTTGGAAAATTATAAGAAGAGTTATCAGTGATTCCGAATAAAACTAAGCGATAGATAAACCACGAAGTTCACGAAGATAATATAAATAAATTATTTAAAATTAAAATTTGATCAGGAATTCCTTTAAAATTTTACCCCAAATAATTGGTATTATTTGACCTTCGTGGTCTTCGAGATCTTCGTGGTTAATAATTCTGATACATTATAAATTTCACATATTTCCGAAAAATATCGGGAAAACAAAGAATCTTGCGGCTGAGCATCCGGAAATGGTGCAACAAATGAAAAAAGTGATGCAAAATGCCCGAACGGAGACTGAATTATTTCCGTTTCCGGAAATTTATTCGAGATAAATGCAGAGGCACAGATATGAAACGACGTAAGTTTTTTCAAATCATCGGCGGGAGTGTGGCCGCATTATCATTCCCCTATTGTATCACTATCAATCAGGCGCAGAAACCAAATATTATTTTTATATTGGCGGATGATCTGGGTTGGAACAATCCCGGATTTATGGGTAGCAAATATCATGAAACACCCAATATTGACCGCCTCGCCAATCAGAGTGTCACCTTTACCAACGCTTATACCAATGCTCCCAACTGCGCCCCCACCCGGGCCAGTATTATGACCGGACAGTATACGCCGAGGCACGGTATCTTTACGGTTAATAATTCTGATCGTGGTCAGGCGGCATTACGTAAACTGGTACCAATAAAAAATAAAACTATTCTGGACAAAGAAAAAATCACCATAGCCGAAGCGCTGAAACAAGCCGGATATGTCAGCGCCAGTATTGGAAAATGGCATTTGGGAGATGATCCTGAATTTGGACCCGAAGATCAGGGATTTGATGTGAATGTCGGCGGGAATCGGGCAGGAAAACCCGAGAGTTATTTCAGTCCCTATGACAATGATAATCTTACGGATGGACCTCCGGGTGAACATTTAACCGAACGTCTAACGAGTGAAGCCTTGAGTTTTATTGAGAATAATAAAAATCAGCCATTCTTCCTATACTTACCCTATTTTGCCGTTCATACGCCGCTCCAGGCGAAAAAAGATATCATCGAAAAATACAAACAGAAACCGGGAACTAAAGCTCATAACAATCCTACTTTTGCTGCTATGCTTGAATCTGTTGATCAGGGGGTAGGGAAAATACTGGATAAACTGGAAGCGCTAAACTTGTCAGAAAACACGATGGTGATCTTTTTTTCCGATAACGGCGGTGTCAGAAAGATCAATTCAATGGAACCCTTGCGTGGGGGTAAAGGTATGTTGTATGAAGGCGGTATTCGAGTTCCGCTAACGATCCGCTGGCCCAATCACATTGTGCCGGGAAGCACCTGTGACGTGCCGGTCATTGGTATAGATTTTTTTCCAACGCTTATGGAAATTGCAGGTGTTATGCCTCCGGAAGGGCAGGTGATTGACGGATTGAGCCTGACGCCATTGTTTTCAGGGGAAAAGCGGTTGCAACGCCAGGCTATTTTCTGGCATTTTCCGGCATATCTGCAAGGTAAAGCCGAAGGAGCCAGGGATCCCTTTTTCCGGACCCGCCCAGGCGGTGCCGTACGGGCCGGTGACTGGAAACTGATCGAGTATTTTGAAGATTCGATGTTAGAACTTTATAATCTTGAAAATGATCCCGGTGAGACGGATAATTTGTCAAAAAAAATGCCGGAAAAAACCAAAGAATTACATGATATATTAATACAATGGCGTCTATCGATTAAAGCACCGGTACCAACACAGTTAAATCCCAATTACAAGAAAATCCCAAATCCCAAATCCCAATAACCAATCAAATCCCAATATGAGAAAATCCCAATATCCAATAATATCCCAATGCTTCAATTTCCAAATGAAACTTTAAGTACTTTAAAATTAATTTGGCATTTGACATTGGACATTGGGATTTAGTTTAACACCTATTTACCTTTAAAATTTACTCTGATACAATAAGGAGACCTATGAACCGATCATTCCCCTTTTTTCTAATGATCCTTGTGCTGATTATCTTTGGCTGCTCTTTGGAACAATCAATTGATCACTTTAATAGCCAATTACCTGTTGGTATTCAGCGTACCTGGATCGGACCGCAATATTGGGCGAATCCTTTGCAGGATTGGCGTTTAAATGACGGCCGTATGGAGTGCATCGTCAGTGGTGGTAATCGGAATGTATTTTTGTTGACCTATCGGCTGGATCAATCTCCCGCTGATTTTAAAATGCGTGTCCGTCTGGGTCAATTGGATAATGCAGACCAGAATCCGGATGAGGGTTATACAGGATTTAAAATTGGAATCCGGGGTCAGTTTGATGATTTCCGCGATGATGCGGTTCACGGGGAAGGATTTCCGGCAGGAATCACGATGGATAGAAAACTATTTATCGGTGCTTTAAACGAGGCTTCGAAATCTGTTACTTTATCCTTGCAAGATCTGGTATTAGAACTCGAATCCCGGGCGGTAGCTGGCAAATATAATCTTGTTTTAACCGCTTATAATAAAGAAGATGGGCTCCATGAACAGATCGAACGGAAAGGGATCGATGCTGGCTGGATTTTTGGAGGGGTATCCCTGATATGCAGCCATGGGAAATTACTTCCTTTACCGGCTGAACATCCGGCGAGTGCAGGTAATATTGAGAATTTCCAAAAAAATACCGATCGCGGAGGAAATGTCCGCTTTTGGTTCTCTGATTGGGAACTAAGTGGTAGTAAAGTGAAATCATATCCTGAACAGGTGTTCGGTCCGATCCTATTCACTCAATATACCCTGAGTGATTCAACGATGAAAATGACTGCGCAGATGCCACCGGTCGGAGAAAAGGATCCGCAAACGGTTCATTTGGAAATACGGGCCGGGGAACAGTCATGGCAACCGCTGGGGGAAGCAAAAATTGATCCGCTGGCACGAACAGCCACTTTCCGGGTGGAAAACTGGAACAGCGCATCAGATGTTAATTATCGTCTTTCCTATGGACCACTGATGGCAGGAGCGGAGGAACGGATTTATACCTATGAAGGAACGGTTCGAAAAGAACCGTGGGATAAGGAAAATTTTGTAGTAGCCGCCTTTACCGGTAATAATGATCTTGGATTTCCAAACAGCGATATCATGAAACAGCTTTTATACCATGATCCCGATCTGCTATTTTTTTCCGGTGATCAGATCTATGAAGGGGTAGGTGGATATGGCATACAACGCCTTCCCCTGAATACGGCTGCTCTGGACTATTTACGTAAATGGTATATATACGGTTGGACTTATCGTGATCTGATGAAAAACCGGCCGACAATAAGCATCCCCGATGACCATGATGTATATCATGGGAACATATGGGGTGAGGCAGGTAAAGCAGCACCGTCCCATTTGAGTGGATATGAGGCACAGGATCCTGGTGGTTACAGAATGCTGCCGGCGTGGGTAAATATGGTCCAACGCACGCAAACCAGTCATTTGCCTGATCCTTATGATCCGACTCCCGTAAAACAGGGCATAAGCGTCTATTACTGCACCATAAATTATGCCGGTATCAGTTTCGCCATCTTGGAGGACCGGAAATTTAAATCGGCGCCAAAACCGCTCTTGCCACAAGCTAAAGTTGAAAACGGCTGGGCAACCAATAAAAAATTCAATGCCAAACAAGAGGCAGACGTACCCGGAGCGGTCCTTCTGGGCAACCGCCAGTTAAATTTTTTACACGAATGGTCCAAAGACTGGAGAAATCATACCTGGATGAAGGTTGCTCTCTCGCAGACTATCTTTGCCGATGTCGCGACGCTGCCCAGAGAGGAAACCTATTCTGATAAAATTGTTCCTAAACTCCGTATCCTGAAAGAAGATGAATATCCAGCGGATGACATTCCGGTCTCCGATATGGATTCAAATGGCTGGCCCCAAAGCGGGCGAAACAAAGCGCTTCGGGAGCTGAGACGCTGTTTTGCCTTGCATATCGCCGGGGATCAGCATTTAGGAAGTACCATTCAATATGGTATCGATAAATGGCATGATGCCGGGTATGCTTTCTGTGTACCGGCCATCTCCAATGTCTGGCCGCGAAGATGGTATCCTTCTGAAGACGGAAAAAATCGTCCGGCCAATGCCCCACGCTATACAGGGGATTTCGAAGATGGATTCGGCAATAAAATATCGGTTCTTGCCGTATCAAATCCGGTCTTCACCGGTTTGAAACCAAGTCGATTATATGATCGGGCCACAGGATATGGTATCGTCAGGTTTAGCAGAAGTACACGGGATATCACCATCGAATGCTGGCCAAGATTATCGGATTCATCCATGGCCGACTCTGAACAATATACCGGATGGCCGATAAAAATAAATCAGTTAGAAAATTCGATCCGGTCAACCGCATTTAATTTACCGGAGATTAGTATTCAAGGTTTCACGGATCCTGTGGTGCAGGTTATCGATGAGTCTAATGATGAAGTGGTTTATACCCTGCGTATTCGTGGTGAAAAGTTTCAGCCTAAAGTGTATCATGCCGGTTCATATCGACTGAAAATCGGTGATCCCGGATCGGCAAAGATGAAAGAGATCAGAAATATTCCGGTACTAGAAAAGGGGACTACACGAACTATGCAGATAAAGTTTTAATTTTCGCAATCAAAATATTGCAGAGTCTTTGAGTTGGTTAATTGTATCTCTGTTTCCCCCTTGGAGGAGCTGTTACAGATTTGATTTATAGGCACAATTTATCAGAATTGTATGATCTGTCTCCCCCCGCCAGTGGGCGGATCTTCGACCTTGATAAAAAGGGGGACTAAGGGGGATATATACTCTTCTATGTTATTTATTTACAACCCCCTAACCCCCTGTGCTAAGGGGGAATAGATTTTGTTAAATTGAACAAAAAAATTCATTCTTGGATAAAAATTACCTAATCTGCATCAGCCCCTGGTAAGGGTGTAAAAAATCATTTATATTAAACATATTAACATAAAGGAATGATGTTATGCGGAAAAAATTAAGTCTTATATACCTCTTTTTGCTTCTTTTAATAAGTGTTTCACTATTACTCAATAGTTGTACGGATAAAGCCAACGCTTTTCGATTTGTTTTTATGACAGATATCCACCTCCAGCCGGAGCGCAAGGCTACGGAAGGTTTTGCAAGCGCCATTGAAAAAGTAAACGCATTAGATCCCGATTTTGTTATCACCGGCGGGGATTTGATTATGGATGCTCTTGGACAATCATTTGGGCGGGCGGATTCATTGTATGACCTTTATCAGACGATGTTACCGTTATTTAAAATGCCTGTATATAACACCATGGGAAATCATGAGGTTTTCGGTTTGTATGAAGACAGCGGCATACCAACGAGCCATAAAGAATTTGGAAAAAAAATGTTTAAAAATCGGCTGGGTAAAGGGAAAACATATTATTCTTTTGATCATAAAGGTTGGCATTTTATTATTCTTGATGGTATCGATTTTACACCGGAACGCCACTATTATGGACATATCGATTCGCTGCAACTGGTTTGGCTTAAAAATGATCTTTCCGAAGTGGATGCCGGTACGCCGATCGCCATTTCAACCCATATTCCACTATTTTCTGTCTTTGGACAAATGAAAAATGGACCGAACTTTGCAATGTCAGAGAGTAGTGTTATCACCAATGCTCTGGATGTTATTAAAGAATTCGACGGTCATAACCTGAAACTGGTCTTACAGGGCCATCTACATATGGTGGAAGAAATTCGTTACCGGAATACCACCTATATTACCGGCGGGGCGGTCAGTGGTGGCTGGTGGAAAGGACCGCGGGACGGTTTTCCGGAAGGATTTACAGTTGTTGATGTTAACGGCAATGATTTTTCCTGGCATTATGAAACCTATGGCTGGCAGGCGGAGATGTAGTAGTTTATTATTGATCAAATCATGAACTAGTGTAGGGCTGTAAACAAATATCAAATTACAATATACAAATACCAAATAATAAACAATTTTCAAAGTACCAATGAGTAAAATTTAATTGAATGGATTTTCGATATTGTGATTTGGAATTTATTTGATATTTGTGATTTGTTATTTGTTAGTTTTAAAACATTACGAAAATAACTAAGTTATTGGCGATATTCGTCTAAATCACAGATCCTTTTATATTATATATTAAAGGAAGATTGGGGGATCGTATGGCATTAAATTTAGAAGATGTAAGAAAAGTGCTTCCTGAGGTCCGTAAAGAATTGATGAGCAAACCCAATGTTGTTGCCACTGGTATCGGCTATAAAATTACCGCAGGAAAGCAGACAACAGAATTATCTTTTATTTGTTCTGTTGATACTAAAAAAGCAAAAACTTCATTGATTGAGAAGGAAATGATTCCGGCCAGGATTCAGGAAATTCCAACGGATGTTTATCCTACCGGCGTTATCTACGCTTTGCAGGATCGAACCGGTCGGATACGCCCGGCACCCGGTGGTGTAAGTATTGGCCACATCAATATTACAGCCGGTACATTCGGCTGTCTGGTTACAAAGGACAACAAATTATTCATTCTCTCCAATAACCATGTGCTTGCCAACAGCAATGATGCCAGCATCGGTGATCCTATACTGCAGCCGGGTCCTGTTGATGGTGGTAGTCATCCACAGGACCATATCGCCAATCTGAGTGATTTTGCCCGTATTCGGTTTGAGGGTGAAGAAAGTACCTGTTCGTTAGTCAGGGCGGTTACTGCCTTGGTCAACGGATTGGCGGCACTGACAGGAAGTAAGACCAGAGTAGAAACGATTCGTAAAGAAGCGGTGGAAAATCTCGTCGATTGTGCGATTGCTGAACCTTTAAATTCCGGTGATGTTGTCAATGAAATTATGGATATCGGAACCATCGCCGGTGTCGGTGAAGCTACGCTGGATATGGAGGTTCAGAAAAGTGGCCGCACCACCGGATACACGCAGGGAAAGATCAACCAGATTGATGTAACCTCACGGGTTTCTTACGGAACCGATAAAGTGGCTACCTTTGTTAACCAGCTGATGGCCGGCGCCATGAGTCAGGGAGGTGACAGTGGATCTGCTGTGCTTAGTATGGATAAGAATCTGATTGGCCTATTATTTGCGGGGAGTAATACGACGACTGTCATCAACCCGATTCAATTTGTATTTGAGGCATTAAATGTTACGCTTCCTTAGTAGAGAGTGTTACAGATTAGGAATAATCGTCAAGATTTCTCCCTCACCCGCCAGCCCAGGGTGTTGCAAATTGGGTCATTTTTATAAAAAAATGTATTTCTCAATTTAATGAGGCAAAATCTATTCCCCCTTAATAAAGGGGGGATAGGGGGTTGTTTATAAATAACATAAAGTAATTTTATATCCCCCTTAGTCCCCCTTTTCCAAGGGGGAGACAGACCTTGCATATATATAAAGCTGTACGAATAAATTAATACTGCAACAGCCTGAGCCGGCGGATTCAGTCGAAATGACACTTGTGATTTGTCATTTCGAGCGAAGTTCGAAGAAGTGAGCGAGAAATCTTATAAACTGCGATTGCCCCAATAGCGGAGTATACTATCATCTTTCATCGTATATAGGATCATTATCATCTAGAGTAAAATATGTCTGAACCACTCGAAAAAATCAGAGAAGTAAAGAAGAAGTATGAGAAAACCTGGCTCTCGATCAGCGGAATCGTGGCGGTTGGTATCGGTAAAACGTCCGGGGGTGCCTTAGGAATTATTGTATCTGTAAAAAAAAATACCGAAAAATACAGAAACAAAATAGGGCCTACGATAGAAGGTGTATCGGTTGAGGTACAGGCAACCGGTGAGATAAAAGCACTTCGAAGCGGCAAACACCGGGATAATAAATCATTTAAATAGAATAATACATACCGCAGCGATGCTGCAAACAAAGAAAAGAAGTCCACGAATTATCCGTCTAAGCCGGATCAGGCGAAGACTGACACGAATTTTCACGAATTAAAAAATGTTCTATAAAAAAATCTCTGCGGTCTCTGCGTTAAATGAATATATTCAGTTTGTAAAATTTCTGCTAAAAAACAAAGTTTTTG
>CAZBBC010000139.1:0-12158 GCA_964489835.1 uncultured Calditrichota bacterium | reverse complement strand
ACATCAAAACTGCGGAGACGGTTAAAGGCTAAGGCCAGTTCTACCCCTCTGAACCAGGCAAAATTACCGGATATTCGATCACTCAAGACATCCAGTCCCTCTTTTTCAATATCATTCATCACCTGGTTGATAATTTCTCTCAATGAGATTTTTTTATCCATATACTTCCGGGCATAGTCGAGGGCAAAGCCAATCGCTTTTGTCTGAGAAAGCTCGATCAATTGTTCAGCATCGGTCAAATCGATGATATGCTTTCCGAAGTTTAAGCGCCGGACTTCCGATGTATAAATACCTTTTTTCCCGTATTCATTACAGGGATCGATACTTTCAGGTAAAGGGATCCGTTCTCTGATTTGAATCGGATATCCGGTATCTTCTGCTGTTCTTTTTACCGGGGATGTTCGGGAGATGTCATGTGCTTTTTTTGTCACATCAGCCGGTGTAAATTTGATCATCTGGATGACCTGATCGGAAACGTCAAAATAGTCTCCGGTTCCTCCCAAAACCAGTATCGTTGATATTTTTTTCTCAGAATACAGCTGTTTGACCCGGTCAATAAAAGTGGTGATCGGTTCATCGTCTTTGTGAACCAGCGCCTGCATTTTTTTATCCCGGATCATAAAATTTGTAGCACAAGTATCCTCATCCATTAGCAGAACCTCAGTACCCATTTCAATCGCTTCCATGATACTGGCTGCCTGTGACGTGCTTCCGCTGGCATTTTCTGTAGAGAAGGCAGTGGTATTTTTCTGAAACGGCAGATTTCTGATAAAAGGTGAGATATCCGTTTTTGCGACATATCGGCCGCTATAGGCCCGTACTTTGACGGATTGTGGTAAACTGACACATCGTTCTCTGCCGTCACCGGGAATATGGTTGTAGATCCCTAATTCGATGGCATTTAATAGAGTGGATTTGCCATGGTAGCCCCCACCGACAATCAGTGTAACCCCTTTGGGCAGTCCCATCCCCAAAATACGGCCGGCATGGGGCAACGTGATTTCACGTTTCAGACTGGCCGGTGAAAAAAACGGGATTGCTGACGCGCTATTTAACGGCTTATCGGTAGAGCCACTTGCTCTTGGAAGGATAGACTGGTCAGCAATAAAGGCCACTAATCCCAGAGAATCAAGCGTTTTTCTGAGATATTCGGCATCTTCAGCGATTTTCATATGTTCATCGAGGGCGGGTCTATCGATATTCTTTTTGAATAAAGATAGATGAACAATATCCGGTAATTCATTAAAAAGCATCTCCGCGGCCACTTTTGAATCGATCTTCCGACCGGATGCCGGTAATCCGACAAAACAGCGTACTTCTATATATTTTTCATCAAGGATAACACAGCTTCTTTCTAAAATAGACTGTCCGGGTTGATTAATCGTAATAACACCGCTGTAACCGGTCCCGCGCCGTCCTTTAGATACTTCCTGACTGGCATTATAAAACCGACGGGCCAGAAAATCACGAAAGGCTGTTTCCATGATTTTTGTTTCGATTTCCAGGTTGATTACTTTTTCATCATCACGACTGACCTGAATACGATAGATGCCGGTATGGGGAGGAGCATAGGGGTCTTTGGGGATCTGACCGACAATAAGTGTAAAATCTGAAAAGTCATATTCTCCGAGGAGAGACTGATAGGCACCGTAGTCTTTACCATCGATGGATTCTAATTTTCTTTTGAGAATGTCTATGCTAATCATATAAACCTCCTCATATATATGTTTCTTCTTCACATCCCCGTGAAACATTTTATTAATTTGATTTATTAATCAACCACGAAGCACGCGAAGGACACGAAGATAAAAAGCAATTAAGAATTTGAAATTATGAATTTAGAACGAATTTTAAAAGCCTAGCAAGATATCATTTGTATAGTTAAATTCTTAATTCCTAAATTATATAAGACCTTCGTGGCCTTCGTGGTTTTGCACATTAGATATATTTGATAATCCAACTATTACGAGGATGAGTAAACAATCAGATTATCAGACTACGATTTGTTCTGCAGAGATGTTCTGATTTTTTTAAGTTCATCCAATATTTGAATCAGAATACCCTGATCAGATCTTTTTCCCGTCTCAGCGGTGGCTGTCGCATCAGAAAACGGATGCAGAATTTCAATTTTTTGTCTTAATTCGGCTTGCCAGTTATCATAATCCAGAAGTCCGGATAAACTGCCCTCGTATCCGGTCGGTGATGTTGTTTGACCGGCGGTCTGGATCTTTATAGTACCGATGCCCAAAACTCTGTCATAAATAGTCCTTTGTAAAGCGAAATCGGTCACTGCACGCAGGGGAATATTCTGTTGGGTCTTAGTAAGAAGGCCTTTATGTATGGTCACCCGGTCTTCACAGACAATATAATGCAGATTTTTAATCCAGAGATAGGTGATCGGATATGATATCACCCAGAACAGGACAATACATAAAGACCCGATCAGCCACAGGAGGCTAATGGCATATGGATCACCTCCTGTAAAATGTATGATCAGGTTTGTTATCGCTAAAACAAGGAGGGCTGTACCGGTGATCGTTAAATGTATCCAAAAACACTTGGTAAAGTACTTGCGATCCGGTTTTATTGATTTTTCCATAACATTCTCCTGTATAATTATGAGGTAGTGTAAAAAAGTAACCGCAGAGCACACGGAGTAATTTATTAATTTTATTTATGTTACTATTATTTCTCTGATTAGCGCTTTTACTCCGTAATAATGGACATAACATCAGTAATTAAAAGAGATTGCATCGTCCCGCCGGTCGGCGGGCAGGCTACTCATTCTTCGTGACTCACAATGACGACCACATTACCGTCATTGCGAGCGTAAGCGTCAGCCCCGGCTGATCCGGGGCGGAAAGCAATCTATATAATTTTTACAGAGTTGAGGACATAATCAGTTATTTCTTACTACCCCTATAGTTACTTTTTATTCAATTTAAATGGTGCCCGTACTTTAGATGGGTCAGAGTGGCCTGTTGAAATGGATAGAGATGAACCAGAAACAGATCTGATTATTCCCTGAAGGTTTTTAATTTCGGTGTTAATTTGTATCGATGTCCCTTCTTTGCCGCAAACTCAATATTATTTGCCACTTTTACATAATTAATTTCTGCTCCGTTGGATAATTCCACAAGATTAAAAGCATTATCCGGCCAGGGCAGCCTGACTTTACATATACGGTCAACGTCTGGATCAATTTCAATCCATTCTACAAAACCCCGGTCCATGCTAGCAGAAACCATGAATCCGCCACGCGCTCTCAGATGATGAAATTCGGCTTTCCGATAGGGATCGAACACAGGAAATACTCGAATGATCTCATTTTGACTTTGCAGCATCATTTCATTGATTACAAACGGAATGCCGCAATTTTCTATAAATATCCCATAGGTCCAAAACTGAAAATATCCCCAATCATAGTTAAAATTGCTTGATACCGGATTAACTTTTGTCGAAATAAATCCGTTGTTCATGCGTCGGTATTCTATATCCTTCTTAAATTCATTAAGGGAATTGATACCCAATCTGGCTGCCTGCACATGATGGGGTATCAAATTGTTTGATCCCTCCAATTTTATAGTCATCCAGGTTCTTATCGCTGTGAGCAAATCTTCCGATGGGGAATCCATATCAATCTGAGCGCCAGGCCAGACATGCAGCAGGGGCTGCGCCAGATTGAAATACATCCACAATCCGTGATTCCCCTGTAACTTGGACGGCCGCCATCCGCCTTTAATTAATTCAACCGGTGGGGTTACATAGTATGCTGAATCCTGATGGACGCAGTCAACAAAAATCTCCCCCAGCTGGTTTTGCTGTTTGGGATAGGAAACTAAATTATTCAGAACTTCTGTCCATTTTTTAACTTTATTTTCGTCGGTCTTTAAAATAGAAGCTCCTTTAATCGCGGCTTTAAGAATATATTTTGTAAATCCAATCTCGGAGGTACCATTTTTGCTATCAGGTATTTTGGGATGTTCGAAAGATTTATAATTATTAATATGATACCTGCCATCATCTCCTTTTTCAGTCAGTCGTAACAGGAAATCTGCACACTCGGCAATGATCGGATAACATCTTTTTTTCAGGAATTCCTGGTCAAGTGTGTATTCATAAAATTCCCAGAAATGTTGGAGTAGCCACAAAGTCTCCATCAGTGCCCCGGCCAGACTCGGCCATTTACTGAGATGAAGAGGAAACATTTCATGCGGAAAAAACAAACCTTCTTTACCAAATTTATCCCTGGAAAGCTTTCGGGCCACCGGCAGCATTCTTTCCACTTCCCTAAAATAGGGCTCCATCAATTCAGGATGATTGGAAGACAGGGCAGCACTGAAATTCTGTTGAAAATTATAGTCAATGGTATAGGAATTTCTCCACTGACTTTCATCTTGAACAATCCAGGGAGAGAATAGTCCCGGGGAAATCGCATCCGGCCGGGTAGCTGAGGCGAATATATAATTCCATTGATACCACAGATTTTCCACGGTTTTATCGTCACAGGAAATCCATGATTTATTCCAATACCCGGCCCAGGCATTGATATGCACTTTTTTGTAATCTTCGTATCCGGATTCAGCGGCTTCTAAAACCAGGGTTTTTGCTTCGAGCACCGGATCTGCATTATCCCGGGTTGTCGCGACACCGATAAGAATAATACAATCTTTTGATATCTCCCAACATACATCCTCAACGCTCAATACCGGTTTTTTCCCACTTAGGGTCTTTGCCATAGCGACACATCGAAATCCATCCGGATAGGTACTGTCTACTGGCATATTCTGTATCATATAACCCAAATGATTATCCGTGTAAAATGATGGAGGTTTTATACCGCTCTTTGTACTGTCGGCATGGCGGAAAAGTGATATGAATGTTTTTTCTTTAACATTTTTTAATTGAAGAACTATCATATTTTTATTTTTTTGAACCCGGGTGATCACATCAAAGTTTGATGTTCTGGTTATTAATTCTGCGGTATGATAAGAAAGTCTATGTTGAACGGGTTGAAGGGCTTTTCTCTTGATGGTCGATTTCTCAGATGGTTGCCAGATCCTGATTTTAGCCACCGGCTTTGGGTGCGGCAGGTGTTCGTTATCATAACGCCGGTCCCAAAAATCATTTTTACCGATGGCATAAATCAGAATGTCATCAGCGCCATAACAAAGTACTCCCAGATCCCCATTTCCGAGAGGGGCTCCCTCGTACCAGAGATTCGAGGCTTCCATGATATGATCCGGTATAATAAAGGGTATATTGTTGGCAAAAGAGATATTACAAAAAAACAAGAGCCCGAAAAGAAGGATTATCAAATAAGAAGCAAAAAATTCTGAGAATTTAATATTAAAAAAAGATCTGTGTGTATTTATCATAGAAAAATTCTCCCTAATAATCAGACCACCACCTCTATATCATATAACTGGCAGAAGGTTTTCATCTCCTTTACATAATTACCATAGATCATACATAAATGGTGACCTTTAAGCTGGGCAACATCCTCTAATTCATTGATAGTTGTCTCGACATTTGTGCGACATCCTCCCGTAGGCGGTATCGGTGGACAGCCAATAATTTTTCCGGAATAAAGCAGAAGTTGTGGTTTTTTGCCCTCTTGCGAAGATAGATATTTGGCTATTGTTACTTCCTGATCTTTACTCATCAATACTCTGGGCACCGCACCCCAACCGGCTTCTGCATGGCTATGAAGGATATAAGATTCCGGTGGACTGTCGGGTCCGTTCATCTTACTTGGTGCCACACAATGGGCACCAAAATAGTAGTTTTTTTCTGTATCCACCGACGGATTATGCTGAAATCCGGGACGGTTGAACAGGTATTGCTCGAGCATCATCGTCAGTGTAGCGTCCAAATCAGATTCGCAGCCCATGGGAATACCCTCATCCCTCAAATTCATAAATCCCATGCACGGCGGCACATGCTGATGCGGATGTTTCAATCCGGGCAGGCAATTCATCATGACCGCATCAGCCTGCTCCTCCTCAATCAACTGCTTAAAAACAAAATAAGATTTAGCCGCTTCTAAAATATCATCCCTGGTAGGTTCAACGATGCGCACGGCATTTTTTATATAGTCCTTACCCAGTTTTTCAACTTCCGCTGTCCTTGGCATATGCTTAAAAGCATCATAAAACCGCTGATGGGGAATCGTACGTACCGTTGTTCCGATGATTGGCACGGTATCTTCCAGAGTTTCATTTCCTGTGATATTAATGATCACACTGTCCCTCATCCGCCGACCGGTGTGGATCATTTTCATCCCTTTTTCGACCGCGTCCAGATTGTTCTGAGAACTGATCATATATATGCCCGGTTTGTATTTAACCTTTCTAACATGCGGCATCAGTAAGACGCCCATGGTTGCCAAAATTACCGTAGGAACCTTGATTTCCTCAGTGATCCGCACCACCCGATCCCAGTGAAGCTTTTTAAAAGGTATTAAAAGCAGTCCATCAGGATTTTTTTGTTTTACTTTTTGAATAAATCCGGTAACATCAGCTTCCGTATCCAGAGGATTTTTCTCCATTTGGATGTGCATTCCAATTTTAGTTTCCATTGCCTGAATGCTTGACATGTATTGTTTTTGCCTTCCTTCGGCGTCAAACCCGGAACCGGGCCAGCTGTAATAACCTTCCTTTTTAAGTGTTGCGCTGGGTGGATAGATAAAAGCCCCACAGACTGTCGGGATTTGTTTTTGCTTTCGAGGTACTCCTGGAAATGAACCAAACAGAGTGGACGCATTAGCCAGAGGAATACCGGCGGATAGTACACCCACGGTTTTAATAAAATCACGACGTTTTATATTGTCTGAATCACATAAGCCACACATAATCCCTCCCTTTTATTTTAAATAAGATTGAATTTATCGAAATAGAGAATTAATCTGATCGATTTATACCACAGCAATGCTGCAAACAAAAAAAATAGTCCACAAATTTTCACGAATTAAAAAAATGTACTATAAAAAAATCTCTGCGGTCTCTGCGTTAAATGAATATATTCAGTTTGTAAAAATTTTGCTAATCGCCCCGGCGATCCCTGCCTGCCGGCAGGCATGGCGCCGCAGCGGAAATAACACAGTTTTTGCCCATAATAGCATACCGCAACCGTTGGTTGCAAACAAAGAATTAATTGCTGACCCTCCCCCAGCCCCTCCCTGTCCGGCTTCGCCGGACAGGGAGAGGTTTTGAGCATAGCGAGACGGGGTGGGTCAATTTTTTATTAGCTCGGGATCCGGTGAATCATTCTCATCCCACTCATAATCCCATTGTTTCATATATTGATCACCGGATAAAAATTTATCGTGAGTAGATTTTAGCTTTTCTGTCAAAATATTTTCGAGCTTCTGTTGTAAAACGGCATAATCTGCTTTGTTTACCAGATTATCCATCTGATAAGGATCTAATTGATTATCATATAATAACCACGGACCTTCCCGGTCACGTACATAGGTATAGCGAGATGTTCTTATTCCCCGATACTCTTTTCCGCCGTTCCTGTAATTCCATTGGTGAAATGGTACCGGACACATGATTAATGCAGCATTATCTATCGTATCATCTGTATCATACAGTAATTTAGAATAATCTTTTCCCTCAACGGTATCAGGGATATCTATTCCACACAATCCCAATAAAGTAGGCATAATATCGGGTGTATTAATAGGAGTTGTGATAACTTTTCCTTTTTTATCATGAAGAGCCGGGTAGTGCAAGATAAAAGGTATTAAGATAGATTCATCCCATGGCTTCTGTTTTTTCGTTTTTCCATGGGAATGAAGCATATCGCCGTGATCAGAAGTAAAAATAAATATAGTATTCTCCTCAATACCACATTCCCGAATCGTATCTATTAATTCACCGATACAGTCATCCAGAGCAGCAATATGTGCATAATACCCGGCAATTTTTTTACGGGCGATATCAGCATCAGACTTGGGTACATTTGGACGAAGCGTGATTTTATGATGATTGTTGAATTTAGCCCGATATTTCTCCGGTGCCGTCTGATAAGGATCATGAGGAGGTCCCCAGGAAAGAAAAAGCATAAATGGGTTTTTGGAAGTATGGGCGGTTATGTATTTCCGGGCTTCTCGCGTTTGAGCAATAGCATCATATCCTTCCCAAAAATGCTTGTCATTATTTTCATCAAAGTAATAGGAATGATTGTAATCATGGGTACATTCTCTTACTTTCCAGAAATCAAAACCCTGACGTCTTGCTTTTGGTACCGGTGAGCACCGACCGACCGATCGTGCGGTTTTTTTATCATGACCATTAAGATGCCATTTTCCGATATACCCGGTATCATATCCTGATGCTTTGAATAATTTCGCAATCGTGACAGCAGACTCTCGCAAGGGTTTATCATTATAGAATACGCCGTGGGTAAGAGGATATTGGCCGGTTAAAAGACTCCCACGATACGGGCTGCATACCGAACAACCGGAGACAGCGGTTTTAAAAAGGATACTTTCCGATGCCAGTGTATCTAAATGGGGGGTTATGACTTCTTTGTTACCCATATATCCGGTCGCCTGGGCACGCCATTCATCAGCAAATACAAATACGATATTGGGTTTTTGATTATTAATACCACAAGAACTCTGCAATAATAGACCTAAAGCACCACCGATTGAATGAGTAATAAATTGTCTTCTGGAAAAACCGGATTTCATCATAAACCCTTATCCAGGTGTCCCCGTAGTTTTAAATATAAAGTTGTTACATAAAATAGGACAACCGGAATAAACAGCATCAACAACATATTAATTTCGGGTTGTTTTTGGTCATATCCAAAAATGGTAATATCCTTCCAGATAATAATGGATAGCCAGGCACAGGTTATAAAAAATATACTGCCGTATTCTTTTCTCAATACTTTTAACCAGTTAAATTTGTACGTTTCTAACGATTTCCCGATCCCCCTGAAATCAGGTACAAATCTGTTTACATTAGCAGCATAATGTTCATATTCTTGGCCAAACTTATCCCTTAAATAGGTCTCCTCATTTATCACAATCGAGTAATATACCAGGAGAAAAAATGGCAGAATAAATAAATAGGCCTCCAGAGCTCCGTATAGCATTACAAGCCCGATAACTATCAGATAATTACCAACATACATAGGATTTCGCACATGGGCGAAAAAACCCGTCTTTACAAGAGATTCCGCAAAAACCTTACCTCCTCGTCCACCCCGTTCAATGTAGGCAAACCCAATAACCATAATTCTAAATGTCTGGCCAGCCAATAGGATTAAAATACCAGCGGCACATATATATCTGTCCAATTGAGCATCCCCTAAAAACAAACCCGGGCGAATAAACAGCAACAGAATGATGTATATGAACGGAAATAAACCATCACGGTACTTAAAAAATAATTTGCCAAGACTAATAAATATATTTTTCATAAAGAAACTCTCTTTTTCAGTGGATGATTCAAAACTTAACATTCGATTTCGTGGTTAATGGTCAGATTCATTAGTTTCAACCAATGTGGGTATGCTATTTCACCGCAAGCATTCCGCAAAAGTTATACCATTTAAAGAAACAATCACAGTCTTTAAATCCGTTATCCAGCAATAGTTTCTTGTTTTCATCGTAGTGGTAGGGGATCAGTACATTTTCTAATGCTTCCCGTTTCTGGGTGATTTCCAGTTCATTATAACCACTGCGTTTTTTGAAGTCATAATACAATTTAATAAACAATCTGTTTATGAGTGAGTTAGTACTCAGTACTTTTTCGACAAGTATAAAAATGCCACCCTCGTTAATGCCTTCGGCAATACTTCTTACCAGTTTCTCTCGGAATAACGGTCGTATAAATTGTAGGGTCAGGGTCATGATCACCACCGAGGCATTTTCAATCATAACCCCTTGATTTAAATCAGAATGGATCAGCTCAAATTTGTGCGAAATATTTGCACTTTCCATTTTTTTTCTTGCTTTCTCCAGCATCTCTTCAGATGAATCAACACCAATGAACTTCACGTCCTTCGGGATCTTCTCATCCAGGTATATAAATGTTTCACCGGTCGAACAACCCAAGTCATAAAGATTCGTATTTTCTACAGAAAAATATTCTGCCATTTCCGCTGTCATTCGCTGTATCTCAGCATAAAAAGGTACCGACCGGCTTAACATGTCGTCAAAAACACCGGCAGTCTTTTTCCCAAAATCAAAATCACTGATTAAATCCTTTTTTACACGAAAAATTTTATCCTGTGGCATGGATACCTCATCATTTTTTGGATTTTCATTGTGTTTTTCAGTTTATCGTGTACTAAAATACGAATTATTTTCATCCCTGACGAATATTATTCGCACCTCAATTAAAAATTTTTGATGAGATGTTATGGTATTAAATTTTTTCCTGTGATTTATTTCATAGATTTATTATTGAATAGTATGTATCATATAAAGTAAATGATATAAATTCCCGGGTAATTACCGATCGGTCAGAAAACCTTTTTTGAGTACATAATATGGCAGATATTTTATTCTAAAGAATTCAATTCTTCTGTTCCTGGCCCGACCCTCACGGGTATCGTTAGGGGCAATAGGATCAATCAGAGTCCGGGGGATTTCCCTCACCTCACGGACGAGAAAAAATGGAAAATGAGGGTCGATAAATTAGATTAAAATAAAAGTGAAGTTTTATTCGGTAATGACGATTATAAATATTGAGAAGATAAAATTAAAAGTTTTATTATTATGAAAACACAAGAAATACCACCAAATCTTGAAATGCTCAATTCATTCGAATATTATCTTTCGAGGGGAGGGAGTGTACTCTCGTTTGCAGATTTTTATATTTCAAGCAACGATTGCGGTGATTTAAAAGTAGAAAAACCAGCCGTTCTTCTCGCGCTCTGTGAAGAACTGGCCATGATCGGAGATTATGATAGAATATTCCTGGTTCTTAATACAATTTTTACTTTTGAACGGTGGACCCTAAAAAGTTTTAAACAATTTATGGCTTGTGTCAAGAGATCTGAATTACTCTACCCTCTGTATGCCGGTATTTTTCATCTTCATGAAAACTGCAAAAATTATATGAAAACCATGTAAAACACGCAGCACCTTTAATTTTGTGACCTCCAGGAGTGAAAAAGGCTGATTTTTATAATCAGCCTTTTTTTCAATTCTTATCCCCCAAATTCATAACCGATGGTAATATATAGTATTGGCGCCCAAGTAACATCCGCATCCTCATTGCCACCCGATGGTTGAGAAGTAAATCCCAGTTCTCCTACAATGGCCCGGTTATTTCCCAGGGGAAACGCAACCTCTCCCGTAAAACCAATGTTCAAGCCTTTTACATCATCAAAGACATCACCGGTAGTGGTTTGATAGGCAAAGATTACCCCCGGGCGGATCTGAGTACCGCTTCGCAGGGTAAAACGTCCTTTTAACGTACCCCCGATACTCATAATATTAGCCGTCTCTCCGGATATTTCTTCCGAGGTACCGGCATAAAAAAAGTACCCGCCCATGGATAATTTCTCTGCGACCATGGCATCGCCAGCTACATTAAAGATCCATCCCGTTTCGGTATCCACCTCGAAACCCTCAATGCTCACAGTGCCGGGGAAAAGGACTCCTCCCTTAAAATTTAAGTTCCATTCCTGATTCTGGGCCTGTCCGGATGAGATGAATGTGCTTAACAAAACAAAAATAATGATTAGATTTAAAAACGTACGCATAGATCCCTCCCTCTGTAATTAAATATGAATAAATAAACGGATGAGGCTTAAAATAAAGAAGGCACTGTTTTGATGCAATCAGTTTTTATGTATATTGTTGTTGGCCAATATTTCTTTTTAATTTGTAGAATAAATCAATACTTTTTATTAACCTGATCTAATCATAGCGTCCCGATGAATCGGGACAAACAAAGAAAAAATAGTCCACAGATTTTCCGTCGCAGCCGGATCAGGCGCAGACTCACACGGATTTCATTTAAAAATTATTATTATATTAATTTTAATCCTTGTAAATCAGTGTCAGTCAATCATTTGATCCGGCATAGACGAATAATCCAAGGACAAAAAAATAATCCGTAAAAATCCGTGTAATCCGTGTAATCCGTGTAATCCGTGTAATCCGTGTAATCCGTGTAATCCGTGTA
>CAZBBC010000138.1:0-12296 GCA_964489835.1 uncultured Calditrichota bacterium | reverse complement strand
GCTTCAGACAGCTGCGTGGTGTTTTTCTGCCCTTTTTCGTTGTGTTAATGGCCATCCTTTTCTCCATGGGATTAATCCCTCTGCTTGGTTGGCAAATCACTATTATTTTACCGGTTATACTAATTGCTGTGGCTAACGATTATGGCATCCATATGATGGCCAAATATCAGGAAGACAACAGTCCTGGTAATACAATGAGCAAAAAAACATTGGCTAAAAACATGTTTCGCAGTTTGGGACTGCCTGTTTTACTTACCGGATTAACCACGGCGGTTGGCATGCTGTGTTTACAGGGGCACGTTATGATCCCTGCCGGGCAATTAGGTGTTTTAGCGGCAGCGGGTATCTTATTTGCTCTGGCGGCCAGCCTCTTTTTTATTCCAGCCGTGATCTCACTGCTTCCCAAAGCCAAGCCGGTTATATTAGCGGATTTCAGCAACCGTAAACAGCCCGTATTGGAACGAATACTCGGCCTGTTTGGCAATCTTGTAACGGATCGGCCTAAAACAGTGATTCTAGGTGCTCTGCTTTTTAGCATTATCACCTCCGTCGGGATATTTTCTGTTACTGTGAATACTGATCCGATTAATTATTATGAAACTGATCATCCTGTAGCCATTTCAGCGGATTTGATCAACAAAAATCTTGGTGGCTTTTTTCCCGTATCCGTTGTTTTTAAGGGCGATATTAAAGATCCGGCAATTCTGAAAAAAATTGATAGATTAGAAAAAGAAATCGGCACCTATCCCGAAGTGGGTAATACTATCTCCATTGCTCGGGTGGTGCGGCAGATGAGTCGTGTACTCAATGAAAAAAGTGAAGACGGCTATGATACGATTCCTCAAAACCGAAACGCTGTGGCTCAGTATTTTGAACTATACCATATGAGTGGTGATCCGGATGATTTCGAGAAACTGGTTGATTTTAATTATGAACACGCCATTATAACCGCCCGAATAAACACTTCCAGCACACCGGTATTGAGAAAGGTGGTCGATCGTATAAAAAACAGAATAAAGGATGATCCCGATATCTATCTGGTGGGCGGGATTGCGGATATATTCTCAGACCTTTCAGACAAAGTGGTCGATGGTCAGTTTATCTCCCTTACCCTGGCATTGCTGATGGTTTCCATACTATTAATGATTTTGTTTCGCTCTCTCTCGGCAGGAATTATTGCTGTCATTCCTTTGATACTTTCTATGGTCATTCTTTTCGGTTTGATGGGCTGGCTGGATATTGAACTAAATGTAGCAACTGCCTTGTTATCATCCATAATGATCGGCGTGGGCATCGATTATACCATTCATTTTCTATGGCGTTATAAAGAAGAACGCCGGAACGGTTTGAATTATGAAAAAGCGGCGCGGAAGACACTACTCACCACCGGACGGGGAATTATATTTAATGCTTTTTCAGTGATCATCGGTTTTGTTGTGCTGTTAATGTCCAGTTTTGTACCGGTTCGTTTTTTTGGCTTTTTGGTTGTGGTTTCCATTTTCGCCTGCCTGATCGGTGCCCTGGTGGTCATCCCGGCACTAGTTATCGTCATGAAACCAAAATTCCTTGAACCTGATACAGCAAAAATTCAAGAACAATTTGTTACAGAAAAAGAGATTTACGTTATCAGTGAGGAAATTTAACAGAAAAATAGGATTAAATTTAAAACAACAGAGCTCTCTAAGTAGAGACGTAGCATATTACGTCTCTACTACTACGGGGAAATTTGAAAGGAGAATGAGATGAATATTAATGCTTACGTCATCGTTTTGTCGCTTGTTTGTGCCGTGCTGAGCTTGAAGGCGCAATCCTCCTTGACCGGCTGGGAGATACAGGAAAAATCTATTGAAGCTACCCGGATTGCCGGAGCTGAAGCCATTGTCACCATGACGATCATCGACAGTAAGGGTCGTCAACGTGTTTGCCAGTTGGCCCAAATATCCAAGTTATATGAAAATGGTCAAACCGAAAAGAAGCTGATTCGTTTCATAACCCCGGCCGATGTGAAAGGTACCGGTTTCCTGACCTTTGATTACCGTGAAAAAGATGATGATAAATGGATTTACATGCCGGCTTTGAGAAAGACACGTCGTATCGTCAGTTCAGAAAATGCAAAAAGTTTTATGGGCTCCGAGTTTTCTTATGCCGATATGACACCACCGATGGTCGAAAATTTTACATATAATATCTTAGGTGAAGAGGAGATTGATGACGTCTGGTGCTGGGAAATCGAGATCAAGCCAAAAGATGATGATATCGCTGATGAAAATGGTTTCTCCAAAAAAATATCGTATATTGGGAAACAGGACTATGTGATCCGTCGGGCGGTGTATTTTGATCTCGATGCAGAATTGCACAAAGAACTGACCGTCTATGAAATAAAAGAATTAGATACCAAAAACCATAAATACCGGTTGATGCACATGGGAATGGAAAATAAACAGGATGGCCGGAAATCAATTTTACGTGTGGAAAAAGTCCAATTTGTTCCTGATGTAAAAAAAGAATATTTCACCACCCGTTACCTCGAACGGGAATAAATTAATATAAGGAGTCACTGTAATGAAAATGACCAAATTTGAGAAACGCTTTGTCAATCGTCGCGAAAAAGCTGAAAAAAATATAGTCAGGGTTCGCGACAGACTCGCTCAGATCGATTCGGAGAATTTTACCCATGCACTGGAGATCGGCTGTGGTATTGGGCTTGTATCCGCCTATCTGGCCAAGCATTATGATATGACGGTTTACGGGACGGATTTTGACCCGGAAGAAATTCAATTGGCCAAAGAAATGAATGAGAGAGTACCAAATTTGCATTTTCAGGTCGAAGATGCATCCAACCTGTCATTTGAGGATAACCGTTTTAACCTGGTCGTCTGCCAAAATGCCTTTCATCATATGCCGGGCTGGCCAAAGGCAGTTGCCGAAATTGGGCGCGTTCTAAAACCCGGCGGATACCTGATATGGCTGGACCTGATTCTCCCCATATGGTTAATAAAGTTGTTTAAACCGGTGACAAAAAATTATGGTTTATGCTCATTAAATGATATTCAATTAGAATTTGATAAGGCAGGATTTGAAATTATACAAAAACAGAAATTAGCGCATGGTCCTTTCAAACAATATGAGATGATAGTGACTTCTAAGTCAAACGTGAAACGTCAAGCGTGAAACGTGAAAACTATTCGTGGCATGAAATAAATATTTTATAAATAATCACGAGTGTCCGGTTGAAACTTGCTTCCTCTTTGAATATCAGCTGAATATCAAACGATTTAGATGTTTTAAAACATAAGGCTTTTATTTAAAGAACTCACCCTAAAGATCTATAATAGTAGCAGCACCGTTAATAATAATCAAACAGTCGCTGTAATATATCTGTTAATATCTCAGATTTTTCATTTTGCTCAAGAGGTCTGTCGTAGCGAAAAGCGGCTACAATTCCAATCATTTCTTTATGTGAATAAACGGCTTTAAACTGATATAATCCCTTTGCAGATTTTGCCCTTTCCACCAGTCCATTAATGATAAGTTCGTCCAGAGAGTGTTGTAAAGAACGATAAGTATTTTTATAACTGAGCGAATCAGATTCATATAACTCAAGAATCGTTTGTGCGCCGTTCATCCAGAGGGATTCGAGAATATCAAATCTCTTATATGAAGCGATAATATTTTGTACACTGAGATTCTTCGATTCTCGTTCTGGATAAATATGACCCGATGCGCCTGAAAATATTTCCCCCAAATTAACGGGGATCCTTATTCCTACTGTAGGTGATCTTCCCATGGCCATATTTAATTCACGCTCCACTTGCGCTGAGGGATATACTGTATATCCTGGGAGATCCATGTTCTTAAGTCTTTTAGCCAGATATTCAAAATATTGTGACAAAGAATCCTCATCTTCACTAGCAGTTATACTAGAGGCATCAAATGGTTCGGTTAAATTTCGATATTTTAATCCCGGGTAATAAAGCACTAAAATGGTATCCATATCCTGTTCATTTAAGTGTTTGTATATTCCAACTTCATCTAAAATCTCTATCTCATCCGATTCAACGGCAATACCGGGAAGCATGGGTTTGGTTGGCGCTTTTTCTAATGTCTGAATGGTTCGGGGAACGGTTATGATCACAAAATCCGGTGATGAATCACGGAAGCTATCTTTATAAAGCGATTCAAAGCGGGGATAAAAATAGAACAAAGCGATTAACAAAGATAAGCTGATGATAAATGATATTTGTAGTCGATGTAAAAATATTCTCTGGTATTCAGAATGATACATGGAATAGTTATTTTGAGAACGGGAGAAAAATAAATTATACTGTTGTTATAACTGTAACTTCCTGATATATCTCTGTATACTACAAATGTTGCCCATTTGTTCATATGATACCAGTATTATATTTATACAATTCATCTTTACAATCTTATTTGATAGGAGATGTTCGATCTTCAACTGCAAATACGCATTGAATATATATTTGTGTGCTAATCTGTTTTATGCAGTTCCGTTTCTACTAACCGTAAAATAGGTAAATCATCCTCAATAAAAGCCCGGTGAAAACACGTAATTTTACCATCTTCACCGCCGAGAAAAAGGTCCAACATTCCATCGCCAATGACAGGTATCTCAACCATCGGGTATTGCAACCCATAACCCTTTCTTGAAAAATAAATGGCAAAAGTATTAGCATCGTTTACATTTACACGCCAGCTGATTCTTAATTTGTTGGACGATAAATCATCGTTCCTGTGGAAGGGAATGTAATATTGCTCTTCTATACTAGCTATGCTACGTTTAACAGGTTTATTATTTGTATCATATTGAACCACTCGGATACTGTTTAAATTGATTTCATTCAAATTAATGTTAAATCGATTGCTAATTTCACCTTGCTCCATTGTAAAGGAAAGAGGTACGGTTGAATACTTCGAGTAGGAATCCTTTGTGCTCAGAATTAAACGATATTCGTTGTTACTAATCCAGGTAATTTCTGAAGCAAAGATATTTGAAAAAATTACAAAAATTAAAACAGGGATGGTTACCCATACCAGTATTCGCATATGTTTAAATTCTTTATTCATCATCGTTGAACCGGCGATTGATCCGGTTAAAGGCGAAAAGGGCAAGAAAGATAAATACCGCATAGAGCACGCCGATCTTTGCCGGCCATATGGACAAGGCGCCGATAAAGGCCATTCCGGTCATGAGATCGACCATGCGTTCGGGTAGTGCTCCTATTGCCCGGCTCTGTTCTTCCGGCGTGCGATCCGACCGGATGAAGCGCCACATTTTAACTAAGGTCACACCAACCACCAGGAGTGCGACAGGCACAAACAGGGCAATACGCGCCACGGGCCAGGCATACTGGTCCACAGCCTCAACCGAATAAAAACCCAGTAAAACACCTGCAGCCGAGGAACCGCCGTGGAACATCAGGAAAACGAGCAGAAATGCACTATAGGTTAATAAAATGTTCCGGCGTTTCTCCGCATGGGTATCGTACGTTTTACCCGTGCCTGTTAATGTCAGACTCATGGCGACCAGGTAGAATACGCTCAAAAAGATACCGGTCCAGAAAAAATATTCAAATCCCATAAAAAACAGCAGAAGCGATCCCCCGATTGCCAGGAACAAGGTCTCCTGCCATGCGTCGGTAGTGGTGCGTATAATGTTTTCCTTGGGAGCCGTACGGGGAACGCCGTTCCGATGATAGTTCTTGTCGACTTGTCGTATCGCCCAAAACAGTGTGATCGCATAGAGCAGTCCCAGATTGAAACCGGCATTTAACTCCCACATTTTCCACCAATCGATATAGCCAGGCGCGATTCCATATCCCAGGCACCACAGCGCGCTTAGCATGAAACCGATCCCAAATCCACCGCCAAGCAACAGACCGGTGACCAGCGTGGTCCGGTCACGTTGCAACCAGGCTACCAGCAATGCAATCACCCACCATAGGACCACGGCAAAATTCTGTGTATTGGTGTAGACTGTTCGTTCCAGGTGTTTGCCAAGTTCACCGGCGTACAATCCCAGATCCGCATGGGGAAACAGCAATCCGGGCCAAATCCGGACAAATTGCCCCGAAAGCCAATCGACAAACGGCCAGGCAAACAATAAGACCAGCAACCCGAGCAGCAGGATAGAGCGGACGAGCCATGCCGTATTGGAAGTCCTTTCGCCCAGTGCCCAGCCTAACAGTATACCTCCCGGGGCAGCCCAACCGATCCCGCAGAGCACAAACCAGGCATATCCAATCCAGGGTGCAATGGGGATGGTCTCATTTCCAACATTAAAAATACCCTGCATCCAGCCAACATATTGACCATAGCCAAGCTCTCCGCCAAGGGCGATCCCGAGTCCGAGCCAGAATACAATACCACGGGCCTCGATACCTCTCCGATAACACAGATAGTACCAAAGCAATCCCCACATCAATCCCGGGACAACGGTTCCATCAACACCCCCCCATCCGGAGGTTCCGCGTATAGCCCAGGTAATTGCGCCCATGCTCCCAAAGAGCAAAACAGGCAGCCATAGATCGTGAACCATGGTGTGTGTCCCCTGGTCACTTGCTTCACGATGCTGCTGATATCTTTGCTTATTCGCTATAATCATCATTGTTTGTTTTCCTTTCATACAGCTCAAGCATCTCATAAGGATGTTCTAGTGGAACAATCCGTCTGCCTGGTGGTACACTTTAATTAGCCGTCTACCCATGGATACAATTTCTCCCCACTGGAATATCAATTCATCCCAATGTTGCCAGATGTGAATAAGATCTGATAGCCCGTCGACATCATCCCATGAGGAAAACATACCGATAAACTGATTTACAGCCTCCACCCGTTTGTTGACATAGATGCCTTTATAGTTCAGCACATTTTTAACCAGCGAAAACATACTTTCACACAGGGCAAAGGCCAGGATGTCTGCCCCATCCTCCTTCGTTATTTCCTGTCCCAGAGCCAGACCGGCTTCTTTTGTATTCATCAATGCAAGCGCCTTAGCCTCTGTCTGTGCGGTCAAAATGGGCGTCAATTTTTCAATACCCGCTTTGGCACCCGGCCATTTCCCAGCTGCTTCCTGACTGAGAATCTTTTCATTTCCTTTCCGGTTCGGATAGAGATCCTCGGTGATAAATCCCTGCTTGTAGGCACTTTTAATGAGGTACATTAAATCATCCAAACGAACGTAGTCAATGTTGTAGTCTTTTAAAGCCGTTGTGATTTTACGAATTCTTTCCACAGAAATGGTAATATTGATCAACAGGGGAATGAATAATGGTCTGTTGGGATTAGCCTCGATAAAATTTCTGACCGTAGCGACGTCATCCTTGTCAGGGGCATGCAATCCCTCTCCACAAAAGAGAAAAGGCTTGTCCTTGAAATTATAGTGCGGATCAAACGCCGATTCGCCCATACCGCGGACATAACCGATGCAGTTATCCAGTTCTTTGTAAAGAATGGGATTAAATGAGGGAACGTCCACTTCCTGCCAATTGGTGTAATCATTCCAATTGGTAATATATGGAATTTTCAGATCGCATCGTTTCATGTAGAATTTGCTGTAACGCAGAAAGGTGTGCGGATCGGGATGCAAATGTGTATATGTGTAGCCGGCGCCGGCAGGTCCGCAAAACATATAATCGTTGGGCTGCTGTGTGGCAATATAGTGGAGGTAAACCGCCGGTGCAATGTCAGCAAGGAGCGGCAGAAAACCCCAGGATATCGGAAAGTCGCGTTTTTTTTCAGGCTTCCAGTTTCCATACTGCAAGGTGTCCATGACCCATAGAGAATCGCCGTCGGTCATAATAAAAGCTATATATATTTTATCCTTTTTAGCTGTGAGATCTTTTCGGGGGCTTTTTTTCTGCTTTGGTAGGCTTGTCTCTTTTGGCTTAATCCCACCATGCACAGACAAATTTAGCAGGCCGGAGCAGATGGTGTACAATCCCTTGCGAGAAGACCGCTCCACCGCCCAGTGTTCATGATCCCGGGTATCATGCCATCCCCACACGCCGCCCGGCGTTTTCATCTGCGCGTAAATTTTATCCATGAGCCGGTATTCTTTACGCTGGCGATAAGCTGCCGAGAGATCCATAATAAATGCATTGTTTGCGATGAAAAAGTCCCGATTGACGTAATGACCGCTATAAGGATAATCGACGCAGCAGTTGGCGATCATATGTTTGGAACATCGGAGGAAAAGATTCTCGAATGCCCACTCGTAGGCTGGAACGCGCCCCGGCCATCGGCCGCGCAGGTCCTCTTTCAGCGTCAAGCCGGTACTTTTAACAAGGGATTCCATTTCCGGTGTGATCACCATCCAGTTTTCAAGACCGCCCCAGGTTTGTGCCACATTCAAGCTGTGCAACATATTAGGATCAAAGATGATATAGCCGTCCAGCTCACCGGCAAACCGCTTGATAAGGGATGGGAAATCAGGTGCATTCTCCACCGGGATGCTATATCCATCTTTCTTGTAAACAGCTAGCCAGTCCACCGAATCTGGTCCCTGGTCAAACCAAATCCTCGGCTCTTTGCGATTAATGAGTCCCTGGAAAATAGTCAGAACCGGATGTAGCATCCAGATATACTTTGCGTCAGCATCAGGAAAAGACTCCTTTAAACGGGTTAGCTTATAGCGAACAAGATTCCGCGGCGTTTTGATTTTTGCGAAAATGTCATATTCCGGCAGCGTATACAAAAAATCCTTGGCGCCCTTGGGACCGCACCCGAAAAATTGAAGCGGCAGGACAGAAACTCCACCCACAAGAGCAGACGTTTTGATGAAATCACGGCGATTGATACATTTACTCATACTAATCTCCTTTTAAAGTTAATGGAAGTCAAAAATTTTCAATTTATCCTGTTATCCTGGCAATTGTCGATGGTTATACGAGTCGCCGTACCCATACATATTCCTGAATATCCAAAATGAAGCATGGTACGATTCTTAACCCAGGCATCTTCGAGTTCGTATAGGTCTATCGCATTCCAGGCATGATTCTCATCAGTGCCTCCGGAGGTTACAATATCAATGCGCAGCTATTTCTTATCAGGTTGACACTCATGTTGGACAGGCTCTGTCTTCATTATTGAAGGATCTTGATGGTAGTTAACGCCAAGTTCCTTCAGACGGTCCAAGTGTATTACAACACGATCCCTAAAACAGCTCTCGTCCCGTTGGTCATCTGATGACCACGTGATCTCTGCAATAGATAACAGTCGCGGGAACAACTGCTTGTCCACATCTGCTTCAGTCCTGTCAATGTGCGACCAGAAATTAGCCTGTGCACCGAGAATATGTCCGGCCTGTTTCGAACTCAATTCTTTGGGAAGAGGATCAAAAGAATAGGCTTTTAAGGTGGAAATGCGCTTATAATCATAATCATTCTTTTTCCTTAGTGAAATCCATGGGTAAGTTATTAAAAACACGAGCAAATGTAGCAATATTTCTATCATCATTTTCAAAACTATCAATTGGTGATGAGAGATAATATTCTATCGGGGGTAAGAGAGAATTTATATTTGGTTTTGCAAAACCATAAAGACCAACATCTTTTTTAAGCGCATCAATAGCAACTTTTTTAGCATCTTTATTGTTCCAACTTGCCAGACATGTAATTAAGCGTGTATCTTCTCCAACCATAGTTTTAATTGAATCTATTTTTGCTAAATCACCTTCTTCATTCATTAACCAATCAACTTCTTGAAACATTTTTGAATGAATGATATGCGGGTGCGTTATATCAAAGGAAGTCAACCATATAATAGTATTTGGATCAGTCTCTTTGGCTGCCTTATAAATAACATTCCAACATTCTTCAATAGCAAGTCTGCTATAGGCATTATAATCCTTTTTTGTAAGCTTTTCAACGCCGGGGAATGATTTACCCATTAGTTCCTGGTAGCGCTGTTTCTCGCTGTCTAACCATTTCCCTTGATTACTGCTTCTGTTAGGTTGGTAAAACCAATCTATCATAAATCCATCAATCCCAGTCTTTTTAATGGCATCCCGGATAGTTACATCCAGATATTCCAAATATTTTCGGGTAAATGGGATATGACGATCAGACGGATATCCATAACTGTAATCAGGGTTTTCAATACCCCAACGTGTGTTGGAGCCTATGCATAAATATCCCAGTACTTTCATTTCTGCCAAATGCCCCAGTCTAACCATTTCTGGTAAAAAATCATGCTTTAAACCGGGTTGAGGTGGTACTATACCATTTTTATACCAGGCGTAGCCATTACAGGAAACGATAAATGTTTGAACTGCATTTACTCCCAGATCTTTATACCATTTGATATGTTCCTGCGGATTTGCATCAGCCCATAATCCAGGTTCAGCAAAACCATTGGGGCCTCCTTCTCCCCAATTAAAGTCAAGGCAATAAGATTTGATCATTTCACCTTTATCAGATGAATTTATCTTTTCCCCACAACTAAGAAAAAGACCAGTTAGTGTAAATAATGAAACGAATAATGTAAGTTTTCTCATTATTGTTATTTCTTCCTATAATAAAATTAAAAATCAGGCATTTCCGGTGCCATCCCGGGCCCGGTTATCCCCTCCCGGATGAGCACATTAAGATGACCCATCCTAGTCCCAATCATTCTCATAGGTGTACTTCAAGCGCCACCAAATATACGCCGGATACAGGATCACGTTGTTCTGATATTCAGGGCGCATCATACTAAATTCCATTATACGATTAATAAACAGTTTTAAAATTGTTCAAAATCCTATACTTTTTGATCAAGTTCTCCAACCATTGTTTTGATGATAACAATCATCAACAGTGCAATGATCGCGCTTAACCAGAATACCGGTTGGATGTTATGATGGATATAAAAAAGAGCGGCAACCACTGGGCCCAGAGTCTGCCCAATTCTTAACACCATACTATTAACAGACATAAAAGCAGCCCTTTCGGATAGAGGGGCCATTCCTACCAATGCCGTTTGAATATTTGGTATAAAAAAGCCGTGTGCAACCCCGAACAATAAAATAGCAGTAATCAGCATAACCCAACCCGAAGCAAAGGACACTATCACCAATGAGATGGCATATCCGAAGGAACTGAGATAAAGCAATGTATGAGAGGTTACCTTCATCCTTATCTTTCCCAACTGTGATGAACAAATGGCTGTGGTTAGAGACATTAGGGACATCGTTATCCCAATAACTAAGGAATTTGCTTGAAAACGGGCTTCCATTAAAATGGGAAAAAAGGAAAGAAAAGCGCCGTATAAAATAATAAATACCAGAATATTTACCAGGGAAAGCCCCCAAACTTTCTTCCTGTTGATCGTTTTCCATGCATTTCCGAGATATTTATTCAAAGAAATGTTATTACGAATATTAGGTGTCTGAAGCCGGAATAAAACTATAAAGGCAAAGGGCAACACCAACCCGGGAAGGTAAAATGCATACTGCCAGTCAAATGATGCCAGTAAACCGCCGATAGCAGGAAATGAGGCAGTACCAATACTTAATACACTCGCGTTGTATCCCATGGCCTGAATTCTTTTTTTACCATCAAATAAATCACCGATTAAAGTAATATTTAATGAACCAAGTGAGGCCGCTCCTACACCTTGAATGAGTCGCATCATTAAAAGGCCTTGATAATTGCTCTGAAATGCACATAGAAAGCCAGCTACTCCAAAAATAAGCATTGAAGGGAAAAGAATGGTTTTTCGGCCATACCTGTCTGCAAGAATCCCCATAAACGGTGATAAAAAAATTCCCGGAAGAGTAAAGACCGTAATTAAATAGCCAATTTGTTCTACCGTCAGCTTATAATGTTTGATTATCTGAGGGAAAGCAGGTGTTATGCTTGCAACGCCCATAACAGCAAATAATGTTATGCTGAAAATGATGTACAGATTGAAATCTTTTAACGCAGAAGTTTCTATGCTATTTTCTTTTATTTCACCCTTCAGGTCACGCAATTTTCTTTTAATATCCTTGTTACAGTCGGGTTATATCATTAATAATATTTATTTTTAGACTGGCATCTGTATTAACTCTGACACCTCAAGTGAACCACCAATATCAAGAAACGGGCAAGCTTTTGCAATCTCCAGTGCCGTCTCCATAGAATCAGCTTCAATTATAGTGAAACCAGACATTGACGTTGTGCTTCCAGATAGAATTCCTCAGATAATGATTCCGACTCTTGTTCGGGTCTCCTATTAGGAGATTGGCATATGTTTAGATAAAAACGCCTCAGCTCTTTTCATGATTTATCCTTTAATTGATGAATCGTAAAATA
>CAZBBC010000137.1:12116-12340 GCA_964489835.1 uncultured Calditrichota bacterium | reverse complement strand
TAATAAAAAACAGTATTTCCTCTATGGGCAGCCCGGCAATCTTTACGCCCAAAATGAACCGCTCATTAAACATCCAATGGCTGTCTGTTACCAAAGCATCCCATATAAGATAGGGCACGGCGATGATAACAATGGAAACAAATACTGGCTTTACACGATCCAAAAAGTAAAATCTTCGTAAAGAACCAAATATGAGAGGTCCCGCTATTACCACCATATTAAAC
>CAZBBC010000137.1:0-12106 GCA_964489835.1 uncultured Calditrichota bacterium | reverse complement strand
AACAGCAAATACTCAAATTGCATTATCTTAACCGCACGTTATGATGTTCATTTATAAATTTCTTACCCACTCAAAATCTAAAACGATAGGTATTTATAAATTATTCCCATATTGAGCGTTTCGAGCGAATTATATTAAAAAATATATTAGGGACATTGCACTTGCTTCTTCCCGATGAATCGGGTATCACAGTGACGAAAGGACTCGTCATTGCGAGCGTTAGCGAAACAATCTCAAAGATAGTTTTGAAATCAAGAGTATAATCAAACGTATTCAGTGTTTTTTTGTCCTATCAAAGGGGAATATTCGACTTTATACAAAAGGACTGAAAAGTCGTAAGTCTTTCAAACTTTACTTATTATAATGCCATTATTTTCTTCAATTCTCGGAAGATGGGAATTATTTGGGACCACGCCGGAAGATGGATTTAGGATTTTAATACCGAAGGTTACTATTTTCACCAGAGCCAAATAGTATTATCGATGCATATATTTTTTTTTGATAACTTCCCGATAGTGGTATTCATGGGGTAATGGTTTGCGCATACCCTGACCTTAATATTAATTTGCTTAAGTTTCGTTTTAAACGCAGAGAACGCCGCGTTCGCAAAGATAATCTTACCTGAATAATTCGTAGCCTCTAAGACTCAAAGACACAAAGTTATTAAAATCAAAAAGATAATGTATCTTGAAAAATATATTTAAAATATGCTATTGAAAACCAAAACATATTTAAGGAATTATTTCTTTGAGACCTAGAGTCTTGGTGGCTTAAATTAATGAATTAATCAGATAAATATACTTTTTTAACATTTATTGATCATATTTTCCTCTGCGTTCTTTGCGATCTCTGCGTTTTATTTATTATCCTGTATCTAATTTCCTATCCTTAGAAAAACTCGGATTTATCAGGTAAGAATCTTATCATTCAAAACCTTTTATACCACTCTGAGAGAACCGGAAACACCCATCTTCAGTCCGTATTTTTCACCTGGATCAGTTCAGCCACAATACTAATGGCAATTTCTTCTGGGGTCTGGGCAGCAATATCCAGACCGATCGGCGAATGGATCTGCTTGATTTTTTTCTCCGGAAAACCTTCTTCCTTTAAACGGGCAAAGATCTTTTTCTTTTTTACTTTACTGGCGATAAGACCGATATATTTCACCTGATTGTTCAGAACAACCTTTAATGATTCATAGTCGAGGTCGTGAGAACGGGTGACAATGGCCACATAATCAGATTCCTTAAACAAAATTTTCTCGCTGACCTCCGCAGCAGCAGCAATAATGATTTCTTTTGCATCCGGAAACCGATCTTTCTGCGCGAACTCCTTCCGGTCTTCTACAATCGTATAACTAAATCCGATCTGGGAGGCAAAACGTGCCAAAGGCAAGGCCACATGTCCACCACCGAAAATATATACGTGTGGCACAGGCATCAGGGGTTCAATGAAAAATTCCATTTTACCGCCGCAAATCATACCCGTATCCTGCTTTCCCTTGTCATCCAGATCATGCCACTCGGTTTTGAATTCACCGCTGCGAATACATTTTTTTGCTTCTTCAATCAGCATGGCCTCAACAGCAGATCCGCCGATGGTTCCATAGACTGTACCGTCGGCACAAACCAGCATTTTTGCCCCTGGATCACGCGGTGTGGATCCCTTGGTCGCAATAACGGTTACCAGTGCTGCCGGTTTATTTTGATCACGCAGCTCTAAAATTTTTTTATAAATATCTGTCATAATATTTTAACATTCCTATTTTTGAATATATGTTTGAATGACAGCGCTATTATCTTTATTGCGACCCGCCACTGGCCATGGGCATCATTTCAATGTAATCTCCCCTTAGAAAAGGGGACTTAGGGGATGTAAAAAGCGTCAGAATATAGTAAAATCAACAATTATTTTCTATGAATACACCAAAACAACCCCCTCAGACCCCCTTTTTTAAGGGGGAGGTGTATTATTATCTCTTAGGCGGAAAAGCCATCGATACAATTGCTGTGATCTTTATAACAAAAAATAAGCCTGTGGTCAAATAGACGCAAGTGATTTCAGGTTAGAGTTATAATCAGCCGGTGTATCGATATCTTTCAAAATCCCGGCATCTTCCACAGCCATCAGGTGTATCTCCTGTGCGTATTTATTCACCACTACCCGCGCTCCCAATGACAATGGTGCTTCCAACAGATCCTTGAAATATCGACGGCCAAAATACACGGGATGTCCCCGTTGACCGTTATATGTGGGTATCACTATATTATCGGGGGTTTTCTGCCCCTGGGTATATAGGGCACGATAGGTGGAAGCCTTTACCAGGGGATGATCGACAAGTACCATCAGAAAGCCTAACACATCATCCGGGAGCTGTTTTAATGCACAGTGTAATGAGAAAATTTGTCCTTTATCCGGGTGTTTATTATGAACAAAAACACAATGATTATCATCATCGATCACATCTTTAATCTTCGCCGCTTCGGTTCCGAGGACGATCATCAAGGGAGCAAAATTTGCATCTAATAAATTTTTTACGATTACTTCTAAGAACGTAGAATCGTCAATGTTTAACAGAGCCTTGGGTTTTCCCATACGCGTTGAATTTCCCGCAGCTAAAATAATTCCGGCAATTCTCTGATTTTGCATGGACTTTAATCCCCGGCAGACAAAAAAGCCTCCCGAAGGAGGCTATATTTAGTTTTCTTTTAGCTTGCGTAAATTTTCCAGATCGGTTTGCGCTTCCTGGAGAATGATTCCGTCTTTGCTTACCCCATTCTCGGTTTTACCCTGTACCAGATAATAAAACTGTTCACGAAATTGATCCAGTGAAATTCCAGCCGTGGCCGCGTACTTTGCCAGTTCGTGAGGATCTTCAAAATCATCCTTGCGTAAACGAATCATGTACTGGTTGGCAACATAATAGGATTCGGATGATGTATCGACCATTCTTACTTTCATACGCTTTGTTTTCGGATCAAGTATATCTTTAAAATACATCGGTATAAACCGTCCATCCTGAAAGGAGACCAGGGCACCGTTTCCGCCGTCCAATAAAAATTTTGCCGCCATGAAACCCAGATCGCGGCAATATTCCATGTCGAATGGGATCGGATCAGCACATCGCAGCTCATAGCCAATATTTTTCGCTACAACAGTCATTTTTATATCGAACTCTTTGAGGCGCTCCTGTACCTTATATTTCAATATCTCGCCAAAATTAATCTCGGCAATGCGTATATTGTCATGCTCATCTCTTTCCACATCCACTAAATTTTCCAGATCTTTTTCATCCAGTCTTTCCACCAATCCTTCAGCAATGATCACAACACCATCCGGTCGGCCATAACTGATGCGCTTTATGATTGCACCCACGAGAATGTCAACGATCTTTTTTATCGAAATTTTCTTCTCTTTAAACTCTTCGGGAATTAAAGTCAGCGTTGCGCCTGCCGCTTTACCAATACCCAGCGCCAAATGACCGGCCTTGCGTCCCATGGTAATAACAAAATACCAACGGGAAGTAGTTTTGGCATCAACCATGATGTTTTTAATAATGTCCACACCGATATGCCGGGCAGTCTGAAAACCAAAAGTGCAGATACCGTGCGGTAAATCAAGATCATTGTCAATCGTTTTCGGTACATGAGCGACCGCGATACGATTTTCCCCAACTTGTTGCAGACGATAAGCAGAATAAGCCGTATCATCACCGCCAATGGTTACCAATTTGTCAACATTTAAGCGCAAAAGTGATGTGATCGTATTCTCAAGATGTTTTTTATCCTTGGTTGGATTATCCCTGGCAATACCCAGATATGATCCGCCGCGGAAATGAATCCGGCTGACTTTATCGATAGTCAGCGGGATGATATTATCAATATTTGATCTCATGATCCATTTAAATCCATCCCGGATACCGATCACCTCAGCCCCCGTCAGAATACTTCTGATTGTAGCTGCTCCAATCACACTGTTTATTCCCGGTGCCGGTCCACCGCCCACCAAAATCGCCACTCGTTTGGGATGATGAGACATCGCTAAACCTCCTTATTTTGTCATCCAATAATAATAGAATATATATTCATAAAACTTTAATTTTACTCAATTAACATGACCGGCGCAAGTTTGTTTCACTCTGTTTTTTTGAAATAAATGATTATGGGTCTGATTAATTCATGAATATTATATCTCTCATATGGCAATAATCAAGTCTCCCCTTAGAAAAGGGGATTAAGGGGATGTAAAAGGAAAGGAATTGGGATTTGATTTGACATTTGACATTGGGCATTTGACCTTGGGGCTTGCTTTTAGGTTTGAGTTTGGGATTTGATTGGATATTTGGCAGTGGACATTGGGATTTTGAATGATTAGAATTGTATCCTATTTTATATTATCCCATCGATTAGTAAATTTTTAAAAACGGTGAACAATATCTTGCGCATCACGGTATAAATACAAAACCCTTTATTAATGATCACTATCGGAAATGCCGATAATCCAGTGAAGGGGTAAGCGAAAAAAAATCATCTCATTTCATCCTGGACGGAGTTACACAAGTGTATAAATTGTATGCTTTATTCATCTTCATTATTTTTTGGATTCCATTACAGGCACAAGACATCGATATCAGACGTGATTTCAGAGCGTTGGAAAAATCCCGTTTTGACCGGCATCAGTTATACAAATTAAAGGCGCCGACACTGAATCAGAAACTATTTGACGTTTCTTTTTATCAATTGGATCTGGCTCTTTATCCTGACCAACAGTTACTTACCGGAGCTGTCACAATTGAGGGAAAAAGTCTGACCGAAGGACTCGAGCAGATTAAAATTGATCTTTACACTCATCTCACCGTGGACTCCGTGCTGCAATCCGGTATTGTTCGTTCTTTTACACATGGTAAAGATTTGATCACTATTTATCTTTCCTCCAGTTTAAGTATCAATGATAATTTTTCGGTTGAGATCCACTATCACGGTAATCCGCAAGAATTTATTTATCGAAGTTTTGGCTGGAATACACATGGTGATAATATGCCGATAATCTGGACCCTCAGCGAACCCTATGGATCACCAGCCTGGTGGCCATGTAAAGATGATCCGGATGACAAGGCGGATTCTGTATTTTTAAATATAAATGTTCCGGAAGATCTTATCGTTGCTTCTAATGGAATACTCACAGGAGTTACAACCGTTGGAAGCAGATCCACCTATCAATGGCGAACCCAATATCCCATTAGTACCTATCTTGTCTCCCTGGCCATCTCAAACTACGAACAATTTTCCCGGTGGTATACCTATACGGCAAACGACTCAATGGAAGTTATCTTTTATGTCTACCCGGAACATTTAGAGAAGGCGCAGGAGGATTTGGGGATTACCGTTGATATGATACAATTTTTTGCCTCGGTTTTTGGTGAATATCCATTTTTAAAAGAAAAATACGGTATGGCTATATTTCCCTGGTCGGGTGGTATGGAACATCAGACCATCACTTCCTATGGTGCCGGACTTATTCAGGGTTCACATTATTACGATTGGCTTAACGCGCATGAATTGGCACACCAGTGGTTCGGGGACAAAATCACGATGCGTCACTGGTCACATATCTGGCTTAATGAAGGATTTGCTTCTTATGCCGAAGCCTTGTGGTTTGAACATCTCGGTGGAAAAGAGACTTATCATAATTATATGAACAATTTCGATTCTCCTCCCCTGCAGGGATTGCTCTTTGTGACTGACTCGTTGAACAATGCTGCTCTTTTCAGTCGAACCGTGTACGACAAGGGAGCCTGGGCTCTGCATATGTTACGCGGTGTCTTGGGAGACAGTTTGTTTTTTGATGGCCTTAGGCATTATGCAGCCGATCCCCGGTTGTCTTATGCAACCGCCGTAACCGCAGATTTTCAACGGATTTGCGAAGAAGTTTCAGGGATTGAACTGGATTGGTTCTTTGAAGAGTGGGTATATCGTGGTGATCGCCCGGAATATCTCGCCCACTGGTCGGTAACCGGGGACAGTCCCTATATCACGACCCTGAATATTTCCCAGGTACAGGAAAGCGGCATACCCTATAAAATGCCATTACAAATTCATTTAACCAGTGATTTATTGGATACCGTATTTACCGCCTGGGATAGCCTTTTAGTCCAACAGTTTCAATTCCTCACCGTTCATAAACCGGGCACTTTGTCCATTGATCCGGATAACTGGATACTTAAAAAATTAACCGTCTCCCATCTTAAAGATGACCTGAATAACATACCTGAAAGATTTGAAGTCACTCAAAATTACCCAAATCCATTCAATCCGCAAACACGTATTCTAATAAGCTTGCCGGAAAAAGGGAAAGTCACCTTAGAAATCCTGAACATCCTTGGTGAAAAAATTTATGAAGAGAGTAAAGAATTTCCTTCCGGCTTTACCAATACGTTTATATGGCGTGGACAAAATAATCAGGGTATGCCTGTATCTTCGGGGATGTATTTTTATCGCGTGAGTAACCAGTCCCGATCAATGGTTAAAAAAATGATCCTGCTACGCTAGTATCCAATGATTGGTAAAGAAAAAATTAGACAGGATAACAAGATTTTCAGGATTACTATAGAAAAATTCGATGGTTAGAATAATTTAAGAATCATGTAAATCCGGTTATCCTGTCAAAAAAATTCTTATAGTCATATGATATAATCTTAAGATACCATTAAATAATCGCTGGGCTAATTCTGCTTATATCGATAGGTCCCATTGTTTGACAACTCAAACCCAAGACTTAAATACAGACGAATGGCAGCCTGGCGTTTTGGTGTTGAAGTCAGATCGATCTTTTCAGCTTTTGCATCCAGAGCATGTTGGATTGCCAGGCGCATCAGTTTTTCACCAACACCCCTCCCCCGTTGCGATGAATCAACAACCACATCCTCTATACGAGCGTTCAAACCGGTCAAAATCCTGTAAAATACCAGTGTTAATGTACCAATAATTCGATTATCCGATGCAGAATCTCTGGCAATATACAGATGTGTATTTTTGGAAGAAATTATCTCCTCCAATTTCTCTGATGTAACCGGTTTAAACGATGAGGTGAGTTGTGGAATTAGTCTTGTCATCACCTCTAAAATTTCTTCCGATGATTCAAAGACCTCAACGATTTTTATGGTGTCATTCTTTTCGTCGCTTATGGCTTTAATGATTGGTTTTCCTTTCTGATTAGGGTAAAATTAATAGTCCTGAATTAATCACAAAATTTAATGAAAATATCTGTTAAAAAGTTAATTAAATATATTGTACCATTAGTGTCCGGTTAGAATTAGAATTTTAACATTGAGACTGCTTCTTCCCGATAAATCGGGAATCGCAGTGACGAATAAGGGCGTCATTTGAGGAATCCCGATCTCAACACAGAAAATGTTTATTTTTTACACTTTATTTTTTATCTCAATAATCCAAATTTTTTATTATATTGATTATATATGATGTTCACGTCATCATTGTAGAGACGTTGCATGCAACGTCTCTACAAATATATATTTTCCTCCCGATAAATCATGGACTTTCAATGGATACAAAATTAGACGCCGGATAATAGAATATAACGCAGAGATCGCAGTGACGAAAAGCGCCGTCATTGCCATGAATAAAATTCTTTACCATTAAAAAATACAATGACGATTAAAAAACTGATTTCCCAAATTCTGGTCATATTCTTTATTTCCGTTCTTAGCGGGGTATTATTCAATTCTCTTTCAGCCAATGGTATTCCACTGCTGTATAAATCGCCCGATCTGCAGTCCGGATCCCGGTTGACACCGGAACAAACCTACCAATTATATCGTGATGGGCGGGCACTATTTATTGATACCCGTTACCGGGAGGAATATGCATCCGGTCATATTAAAAATGCCGTAAATCTTCCTGCCAATGCCTCTCGTGATGAAATCATGGTTTTTATTAAACCGCTCCCAAAAAATAAAATTATTGTCACTTATTGCAGCAATCCTTCCTGCAATTCGAGCAGGCGTCTGGCCGGTTTTCTCAGTTACCGGGGATATGAGAAGGTGTATGAATTTCTGGCAGGATTTGAAGAATGGGAGAAAAAAGGTTACCCGATAGACTAGGAATGACTGACTCAACTCATTCATGATATTTAATTCTCTCATGGGGCGATTATAATATTCCCCCTTAGTAAAGGGGGTTAGGGGGTTGTTTTTACGTAACATAAACCAATATTATATCCCCCTTAGTCTCCGCCAGTGGGCGGATCCGCCTACCGGCGTGACCCCTTTTCCAAGGTCGAAGATCCGCCTACTGGCGGGGGGAGATAAAGATTTCTTACATTAAAACATGTGATTTTATATGAACATCAATCCAATATCCCGTTCACCGTACTTAACAACTCTGTTTAGAATGATCATCGGGTTGATTTTTATTTATGCCAGCCTGGAAAAAATTGCCTATCCGGCCTACTTTGCAGTTTCTGTTCAGAATTATCAGCTGATTCCAGATTATTTTACAAATATTATTGCGGTTTTTTTACCCTGGTTGGAATTATATTGTGGAATATTAGTTCTGATTGGATTTTGGCATCAGGCCGGAGCAACGATTGTCTCACTGTTAAATATCGTTTTTATTATGGCCTTAACCTCAGCGGTTTTCCGTGGCCTGGATATCGATTGTGGTTGCTATGGGGCAGGTTCATCGGTAAATATATCCCGAATCATTGAAGATCTGTTTCTACTTGCTTTTTCTTTGCATATTACCCTGTTCCCCCGATCAAAATTCGTCTTAGAGAACTTACTCAAACGCTTGTCTGATTAATAAGTCCTGTTCAGCAAGGTGCAATTGGTAACTTCCCGCTGCCGGGCTGGCACTTGGCAGTCGGCCCACAAATTCAATCTGCCGGAATTTCGGCAAAACCTTTTGAAAACGTTCCAAAACAAAATTCCAGGCGCCCATATTGCGCGGTTCTTCCTGCACCCAAAGAATATTTTTAATATTTTTATGCTCATTGATTATTTTCTGTACCTGGTCAAAGGGAAAGGGATATAACTGCTCGATACGTATGACCTCCGTATCGTCTATTTTGGTCTTTTTCCGGTAAGCGAACAATTCATGGGCAATTTTCCCCATACAAAAAATGATCCTTTCCGCTTTGTTGGGAGTTTCCGGATCGGGTAAAACCACCTGGAATGCACCCTTCATAAGTTCCTCTCTGGTGCCTTTAATCACATCGGCACGTAGCAGGCTTTTCGGTGTTAAAACAACCAACGGATTGATCTTTTCCCGAACCGCCTGGTTGCGCAGAAGATGAAAATATTGTAAGGATGTCGTCGGCACTGTTACCCGGATGTTATCCTCGGCACAAAGAGTTAAAAACCTCTCTAATCTGGCACTGGAATGTTCCGGTCCCTGTCCTTCGAAACCATGAGGAAGCAAAAGCACCAGACGGGCATGTTGATTCCACTTATCTTCCGCTGACGAAATAAATTGATCAATGATTATCTGTGCACCGTTTATAAAATCTCCGAATTGGGCTTCCCAGAGGACCAGGGCATTTTTTCTGGCAAGGGCGTAACCATATTCAAAACCAAGGGCAGCGTATTCACTCAACAAGCTATCGTAAATCATCGCCGACTGCTGTCCTTCACGAATATGATTGAGGGGCAAATATTCATCGCTCGTATAATAATCGACCAGCACGGCATGCCGCTGGCTGAAAGTACCTCGTCTTGAATCCTGACCGGCCAGACGGACGGGAATCCCCTCAATTAACAGAGATCCGAACGCCAGCGCCTCAGCAAGAGACCAATCGATGGCATCCTTCTCCAACATTTGACGTCGGAATAGAATTTGCTTTTTTAGCTTTGGATGAACCGTAAAATCATCCGGAAAGGTTGTCAGGGCAGTGATAATTTCTTCTATATTATCTGAGGAAATCCCGGTAGAAAATGGAGGATCTGGTTTTACCAATGTCACCTGCTCCGGTACTTTGATCGCCGGAGGTGCGCTATCGCGAGTTTCTTCGAATGCCGTATCCAGGATTTTTTTATACTGATCCAACGCATCTTCCGCTTCTTTGAGCGTTAAATCACCACGATTAACCAACGATTCGGTATATAATTTCCGGATCGATCTTTTATCTTTAATTTGCGCGTACATACGGGGCTGGGTATAACTTGGTTCATCTCCTTCATTGTGTCCATGACGGCGATAGCAAATCATATCGATAACGATATCTTTTTTAAATTTTGTTCGATAATCTAAGGCCAGTTCTATGACATGCACACAGGCATCCGGATCTTCGCCATTGACATGAAATATGGGCGCCTGAACCATACGTGCGACATCCGTAGCATAAACACTGGAACGGGCATCACTGGGAGAGGTAGTAAACCCGATACTGTTATTCACGACAATGTGAATGGTCCCACCGGTCTGATATCCGTGAAGGGCGCTCAAATTAAAGGTTTCGGCCACCACTCCCTGTCCGGCAAAGGCAGCGTCTCCATGTACAAGAACCGCTAACACGCGGTTATGGGATATATCATTCATCTCATCCTGTCGTGCCCGGGCCATACCTTCTACAACCGGATCAACAGCCTCCAGGTGGCTGGGATTTGAAGCAAGCGTAAGCTTTACCTTTTTCCCATTGGGATGTATATGTACCCCTTCAGCACCCAGATGATATTTTACATCACCGGAACCATGCTCAGTATTTGGATCAATATCCCCTTCAAATTCACGAAATATTTTTTTATAACTCTTTTTCAGAATATTTGCCAGAACATTTAAACGACCGCGATGTGATATCCCAAGGACAACTTCCTGAATATTATTCTCCACTGATTTATTCAACAGGTGATTTAAAACGGGAATGAGGGTTTCTGCCCCTTCCAGGCTAAATCTTTTATGCCCGATGTATTTCGTATGCAGAAAATTTTCAAAGGCTTCGGCTGTATTCAGCATCAAAAGAATCGTTCGCTTCTCATCATTATTCAACCATTTATTTCTGGGAACACCCTCGATACGGCTCTGTATCCACTGTTTTTGATCCGGTTCCTGTATATGCATATATTCGACGCCAATCGTTCGATAATAGGCCTCTCGCAGGATATCCAGGATCTCGCGTAATGTCAGTCTGGTGTGACCGGCTAATCCATGTGTATAAAATTCCCGGTCATAATCCCAAATACTCAGACCATATGTTTCCGGATCCAATTCCGAATGCGATTTTACCTCGCTGCTCAATGGATTGATATCGGCAATCAGGTGCCCGCGTACCCGGGACATATTGATGATTCGCAGGACCTCCGCCTGTTTGTTAAACATGGTTTTACTGTCACCACTTGAATCAAATATAGGATTAATGTCCCGTTTCAGTTTCAGCGATTTTTGAGGAATTCCCAGGCTGCTGAAAATATCCTCATAAAAATTTTCTTCGCCTGACAGCAAACGATGAATTTGTTGCAGGAATAAACCGCTCTCCGCTCCCTGAATCACCCGGTGATCATAGGTACAGGTCATGGTTATTATTTTGCTAATTCCAAGACGGGCGGCTATTTGTGGGTCAGCGGACTGATATTCAGTGGGATAATCGATGGCGCCGGTAGCAATGATACAACTTTGCCCCGTCATCAGACGCGGGATCGAAAGAACGGTGCCGATCGTTCCCGGATTGGTTAGCGATACCGTAGTCCCCATAAAATCATCCGGTTCGATCGTATTGGTCTTCACTTTTCGTAACATTTCATTATAAGAGGCAAAAAATCCCTTAAAATCCAATGTCTCCGACTCTTTTATATTCGGAACCAGAAGGGAGCGACTGCCGTCTTTTCGTTCCACGTCAACCGCTAACCCAAAATTAATATGTTTTTGCCGGACCTTATGGGGTTGACCATCAATCTCCAGGTAAGCCGTTGTTAAAGCCGGCATTTTCTTAAGAGAAACCAGAATACTCCAGGCGATCACATGGGTATAACTAACCTTCCCCCCTTTTGTAACCGACAGATGTTGATTGATGATCCGGCGATTTTCTTCTAATACCTTTACAGGCATCATCCGTGTGGAAGTGGCCGTAGGAACTGTCAGGCTATTTTCCATGTTTT
>CAZBBC010000136.1:0-12410 GCA_964489835.1 uncultured Calditrichota bacterium | reverse complement strand
GCAAAGGACAAAGTAAATATAGATACATTAGCTGATGAAGTAAAATTTTCAAGTAATCGCATTTGTAATCCCATTGTTTTTAAGTTTGATATTAAACCACCTAACTACGTACTGTACTGTGCTAGTAAATAAATCTTATATACCTTATATAATATAATCAATTATGTTGTAATTACTATTATTTAGATATTCACCATATAATACTTTTCCTTCTTATCTATAAATAAATATTGCCTATATACTTATACTTTTTCTTCGAAATTATTATACGTTCAAATCCACTATCTAATACAACATCAACAGGGCGTATTATATGGTGTTGAAGCTAAATGAAAAGTCAGATGTTCAGTTCTATCCAGGCCGGATCATGATCACTGCCATCGCCACCGTGTTTTGTCCGGCGATCTATAAACGAATTTTGAAATGTTGGGGCAAGCGCCGGGCTTAGCCAAATCTGATCAAACAGGTGATGCTCCGGTGGTTGTCCGGATTCTTTATAACGATGGGTCCAGGCCGGGCTGGCTGGATCATGTCCACCTATCCTCTTGATCTTTTGCTTTGACTAATTTTCCCCGGAATGTTCTGATACGAAAATTATCCGGATCCGTAAATTCATACCGTATGGTCAGCGCCCCGGCAGTTCCACCGGCTTGAATGGCATTAATAGCCCCGGAAAAATTGAAACGTGAAAAAAGATTATTAAGATTGAACGTACCGATTTTTACTAACATTCTTCTCTCCTTGTGATTTTTTCAAATTTTTAACACTTAACACAATGCATAATCAGCAGAATATTAGCATTGAATCTGGATTGGTAATATGAAACATATAAACAGTCACATTAAAATTTATATTGTCTATACCATGCAAGTTTAATATTCGAAAGAAGTCAGTATGCAAGATTAATTGGATTAACTAATAGTATTAAAGGTACATATTACCGAAGGAGTATCCGGATCCATAAAAATTTAAACGACTAATATAAGGCAAAAACGATACCAAAGTTTATTAAAGTATCTAAGACATTATTTAATAACAAGTTGATTGATATAGTGGAAATCTTGAACAGGAACGATCATTCACAAAATGTGAAGTATCGTTCACATTATGTGAACTATTCTTCACATAGATGTTAGTGGTATTTTTATATAAGCAGGATCAGTTAGCTTTCATCTTTTATGTTTTTACCCTCGCCAACCAGGATACGATAGGGTACTTTATTCATCATCACAGGAAATTTCTTTAGCCGGATAAACCGCTCTTAACTCTCTGTCTAAGTCTTCCCAACCTACTCGAACATGATCCAGGTTTAATTATCATCTATTTTTTTCAATGCATATTACAGCATCGCCCGGTTGGTAGAGGTATTCGGCCTGGCAGTCTTAATTTCCCGGACATGATCTTTTTAGCAGGTTATATAAGTTGATATAAAACAAATAGATATAAATGTTTTGTTTTTTTGGCACGGGCTTTGACATATCTTTAATCAAGTTCATAATAAAAACATTAACCAAAGGAGAAATACAATGAAGAACTTACTTTCAATCTTAAGTCTGGTAGCAATCTTTTTTGCTGCCTCTGCTGGTTTTGCTCAGGATCCTACCCAGGAACAAGAAAAAGAACAAAATCAGACCAAAACGGCTGTCAAGACACAGACAAAGGCCCAGAATTCCGAACAAGAACAGGAAAAGCCCCAGTATCAAAATCGGAACCGTGTTAATACAGCGGCAAAAAACCAGGCCAAAGGACAGGCTGGCAAGGGTTTTATCGACGAGAATGGCGACGGTTATAATGATAATGCCCCTGATCATGATGGTGACGGTATTCCAAACGGCCAGGATGAGGACTATGATGGCGCAAAAGCCCGCAAAGGAAATAAAGCCAAAGGTTTTGTCGATAATGACGGTGATGGTGTCAATGATAACGCCTTGGATTCTGATGGAGATGGTATCCCCAATGGTCAGGATCCTGATTACGAAGGCCCCAGGGATGGAAGCGGTAGAATGCAGGGTGCCCGTAATAAAAATCAAAACCTGAAGGGTAGCGGGGAATGTGATGGTACAGGTCCTAAAGGTACTAAACTTGGCGGGAAAAAATAGAAGAACGTTCCAAGGATTCATTAAAATAAAAAAGCCCGGCAAGATCCGGGCTTTTTTTTTGCGAATTCTGATTAAATATTTTTCGTATCCCCTGATTATTTGCGGCTATAAGACAATTCTTTATGGCAACCCGTGAGACAGGAACCTCCATCGGGTGTTATTTTAAATTTCATGGGCATTTCCCATTTTCCAAAAGGAACTTTCTCTGCAATCAGATGAGGATATTTTGAACCGTGAATATCATGACAGGTCGTACAATTGCGGGCTTTTTCCCTGTTAACATGAAGGTAATGCATATTTTTATTTCCGTTTCTGAAACTGGTCGCTGAAGTTGTTTCTTTTTCCTGCAATAGAGCACTATCGTGACAATCAAAGCAATGAGCAAAAGATTCAACACTTCCGTTACCATAGCTGCCCTTGGGAAATGCGGCGGATAATAAAAAATAGTTATCCGGCGTATGTGCTGCGTGGCAGGCCGAGCATCCATCATCTGCAATTGGGGCGTGAACATACTTAGAGGCGGCCACCCGTTTTTCAATATCTTTAACTGTATGGGTATCTTTCTTTATTTTTTTGTTATGACAGGTAAAACAAAGTTTTTCTTCGCGATCCTGTAAAAGGTTGGCATGTTCCGAGACATGGGCATTATGACAGAGATAACATTTACCACCTTTTTGGAAAGGTCCGTGTACCTCAGACTGTTGGCCTACCTGCACTTCCACAGAATCATGACAATCAAAGCATAAACCCGGAACATCTTTTCGTACCATAAATTTATAGGTCGAACGATGCGGACTATGGCATTGCAAACAAGCTTCCTTGAAGGGTTCGTGTACACTGGGCATATTCTGAACATCTTTTTTATTTGTGTGGCAGAATAAGCACAGATCCATTCCGCCTTGCAGTAATAAACCGGCGATATCTGATTGATGGGCGGTATGACAGGCATTACACATATTGGCAGCCACCGGGCCGTGTATCTCCCCACCATCTTTCATCAAGTCATGACAGCTGGCACAGGTTTCCCCACCATCGGCAATCAGAAGTGATTCATAGTCAGAACTGTGTGGATTATGACAAGACAGACATTCACCGTTTTTTACCGGTGGGTGGACATGTTTCATTTGATTATTTGTTTCATGACAATTATAACACAATTCAGGTACTCCGGTGATTAAAGAAAATTCTTTTTCATTTTCCACCGGATGAGTATCGGATTCCGTTTGGTGACAGTTGTCACATCCATCTTCTAATGGACTATGGACAACCGAAAATCTTGTCTGGGTAAGATGACAACCCTTGGCTGTACAATTTGAGAAATTGTCCTGGGTCAGGGCAGAAAGCCGGGAAATGCCAAGAATAACGAATAAAAATATAAATCTTTTAAATGTCTTTTTCATGCGTACTCTCTTTCAAAATTTACGTTCAACTTTTAGATATCCCCCATTATAATTAATCTTTTCACCGGAGAAATCACGGCGATATATTTCCAAACCAAATGTAAATAAGACTGAGCGAAAGCGCGTGGAATATTCTGCGCGGAAATTACTCAGATCTAAATCAATCCCCCTCCCATTCTGAAAACGGTAACTGCCATCAAAACTGATTTTTGACACCTGCCCCAGAAAGTAGATCAATCGACCGGATAAATCAGCAAACTGCTGTTTTTCATGCTGCGATGTTAAATCATAATTACGCCAGTTTGTGCTAACGGAAGCGTTTAATCGATTTGTGAAACTTTTTGTCAGGGTGAGAAATATACGCCGGGAAGAGTAAGGAACCACATTACTTTCATAATTATCGAATTCGACACCCGCGGTTAAAAAACTTCTCGATAATCGGAGACCATAAACACGCTGCAGAGTCGTTTTAAGAATTTTGTTCTCCGCCTTTATCACATTATCGTAAGATTGTGTATAATATCGGAAGTATGTGTTCAATAACCTGTCAAAAAGCGATAGCCCAATGGTGAAAAAATTACTGTTGGTGCCATATTTATATGAATCGGATCGTTGTACCGTATAGTCTAAAAAAACAGATTGACCGGTACCGATCTGTCCCCCGGGTAAGCGTTGAATCTCGAGAAAGACTCCCCGTTCTATCAGGATATAGTCTATATTAACCTGATAAACAATCGTTCCGGTCTCATCCCTGACAATAACACTTGATGAAATAATGTCAGGATTTTTAAGCAAAATGATTTGGTCGTCAGAGAGCGCATATTCTTCCTGAGCAATATATAGTAAACCAGAACCACTCGTGCGATTATCGTTGCGGTTTCGGTATTCGTAAGTCAGGTTTAACGATCCGGTAGGAATACCTTTATTGTAATCAAAAGCAACGCCGGTTTGATTGGTGAATTCATTATAAACCGTATGATTGAGGTCAATATATTCATAGAAGATACGGCTGCGTAAACTGAGAAAAAGTTGATGTTCCAATTGTGTTAATACATTGTGTTGCTTTGTACTAACGATCGGTTGATCATAACCGGCGTAGCGGTATAAACCTGATAATTTGAATCCTGCCGGCAGATCAATGCGGAGATTTTCATTTATTTGAAGCCGCTCATATTCCTGGTTGCCCGTTTGAGAGTGGTAAAAGGCAAGTGAATTCCAGGAACTGCGACGATCCTTGTCGAAGGGAATATCATTTTGCAAACGAAATCCATTCACTTTATTCCTGATCGAGCTGGCATTCCCGTATTTCCGGCTGTAATCATCATAAGAATAACTAAATCGGTGTCGGTCATACTGAACGAACGACTTATTCAGTTCAATCCTTATGTTCCTGCGATCATTGATGAATTCCCGTCCTGTCTGTATTTCATTCTGCTTCCAGCCCGAGTTTAAATAACTCATGGTGGTTGGAATAAAGTTGTTACGATAGGATATACCGCCACCGAAATCAGTATTAAGAGCTTCTACATTGGTTGTATATTCACGGTTGATATAATTGTGATTTAAATTATAGAATAAATTAAAAGACAGAGGTTTTTGGTCAAAAAAGACAGATTGTATGCGCATTTGTTCTGCTGTGCGTGTTTCAGAGCGGTTAGGAATGACTAAAAATTGTTCGTTCTGAAGTCCGGGATTAAATTCGAAGTTAATATTTATTTTTGAAAAATTGGGATGCCAGATATAACTCTGAGAATTTAACTTAAATTGTCCGAGAAGTTTCTGCGTTGCCGGCTCTTCCGTTTTCCCGGAACGCAAAATGGTTTTCTGCGAACGGTAAAGACCTTCGAGAACCACCGAGCCGTTTAAACTCTGTTGTTTCCACCATCCGATTTCGAACAATGCTTCACTGGCCAGGAGTGATCCGGACATAATGAAAAGTATAACAGATATATTGAATAAAACGAATTTCATTAATTAGTCCTTATTTCATCCTTATCAAATCGGCACTTTTTCCACCATGTGGATCATGACACTGCAAACATTCGGTTTTGTTGATTTTCTGATGGGCAACATTCTTTACAACGTCTCCTGCTTCATGGCAATGCTGGCACACGTCTCGTACAGGCATTTTCAGGAGCGCTTTATATGTGGATTTATGTGGTTCATGACAGGTCGTGCAAAAACCTGCGGCTACCGGTCCATGCAACTTTGAAAATTTTGATGTAAAATTGGGATGACACTGATAACAAAGATCCGGTTGCCTTTGTTTCAAACGGTAAGAGTGTTCAACAGTATGACATTTATCACAGTTTTTACGTTTATAGTCAGGGTGTAGATTCATTTCCTGCCCGATCAATACGTTTTCTTTGGATATTTTCACAGACGGGTCTGGTGCCGGGGCAGTCAGCCCTGAATCAGGTGAAATCATATTTTGTTCTTCCTGTCCGGGGACACCGTCAAAAAAATAAGAAAGCGTTCGCGTACTGCAGGAAATAAATACGAAAGTCATTATCAGGAGTATATATAATATATTTTGTTTTTTAAGTTCAGGCATCTGATTATTTTTAAATTTTACTCAATAGATTATATTCATATTACCTGGGTTCTACCATACCGTATACATTTATTTTGTCAGGTCCGTATTGATTGGATACAAAAATGAGATATTTTAAATTAAAAGCAGAGCTCACATACTTCTTAAAATAATCCAGATGATTATAATCAAGAATAATCCCGGCAGGCAGCCACATATGTCCCGGTCCTTTGTAATTACCTCCAAAAAACATTAATAATTCATATTGTTGATTGAAGATCTGTACATATTCAAAAGCTGCATCTGCTACAAATAGCAGACCTTGATGATCCACAGCCAGTCCTTTGGGACGTACGAACTGACCGGGACGCTTGCCAAAACTACCCACGATACCAATATATTCACCTTTATCATTAAAGACCTTTATCCTGGCATCACCGGTGTCTGTTACATAAATTTTTCCATCAGAGATGCATAAATTGGTTGGGGAGAACAGATATTGTGGTTTGTTCTGATCGGCGTCCGGGAATGAATTGATCAGTTGATGTTGATTTGTGTCATATACTTTAATTTTGTGTTCCTCTAAATCACAAATCCAAACTTTTTCCTGATAAATTTCCACATCGGTCGGTTTACCGGATTGTCCGTCACCGATATTATATAAATACCTTCCATTCTTATCAAAAACCACAACCTGTCTGCGAGCGCCATCAGCTACGTACAAACGGTTCTCACTATCCGATGAACAATTCAGGGGTTTTTTGAGCTGTCCAGGACCTGCCGGTGCAAAGTATTCAAAGGTATTATTTTGCAGATCTATTATTTCCAGACCAGGCAGCATGGTGTCACAAATGTACAGCTTACCATCATGCATATTTATACCATAGGGTTTGTGAATCACTTTGGCGGGTTCTTCACCCAGAACATATCGCATGAATGAGGATTGTTGTCCAGTAACATCCGTTGAATTACTGATATGGGTTAGAAACTGGATGCGCGCGCTATCCGGAGGCGGTGGAAAAAATACCGCTGAATCTCCGGTTACCTGTTTCTGCAGGCGACTGGCGCATCCCGCAGCAAAAATAAATGATACTATCAGGCAAATTTTATATAAACGTGGTATTTTTATTTGCATGAATTTCCCGTGATCTGAATATTTTTTTATAAATTTTTATCACTACCGGTAGTGTCTTCGGATACTAACTGATAACGTATCTCTGTGTTTATTTGTTGTGACAGGTCAGGCAAAGCGCGCTGGCATCATTGGTTTTACGTAACAGTTTGTCAACACCACTGCCGTTATGAACGTCATGGCAGGAAGCACATTGCACCTGATTACCGATCAGTAAGTCGCCGCTGATCGTTCCACCGAGTCCGGAATTTGTTATGGTTGGATTATACAGACCATGGTCTATGGCAGATAGGGCGACATCATAGGTAAATGAGATTGGATGATCGTCACTAAGATCAGTACCGATATTGGAATTTCCACTTAAAAAATGGCTACCTCCGGTCTGGTTTCCGAAATTATCAACCGCCACTGTTCCATCATGACAACTCAGACAAAGTTTGGATGAGGCGTCCGGCTGACCGGTGGTCGCATCCATGCTGGCACTGCTGTAAGTTGAAAATGTTGCCATCGTCGTTTCGTGGTTCCATAACGGAGCATTTGTCACTGTAACGTCGGCATTGTGCGGGGTGTGACAAACCAGACAAATTTGACCAGACGTATTCCAGGAATCATCAGAAAAATCATGTGCTGATCCTGTAATTGTCTGTGCCATCGCCAATTGACCAAAAAACATTAAAAAAGTAACAACCATAAAATAATTAAATCTTTTCATAAATCCTCCTTTTTGGAATATTTATAATGTAAAAATAACCACCCATGCCATGCTGGCTCTGGTATACTTCACTCGCTCACAGAAACGCAAAAAATTTTTATCCACGGATTGCACGAATTAGCGCGAATTTCTAAGAATTATATTTATAGTATCTTAAATGATTCGTGATATCTGAAATTAAATTCGTGAAATTCGTGGATTATTTCTTTACGCTCTCTGTATCTTCATATTTTTATCATACGAGACATTTGTCCTTTTATTAGTAGCTTCTTGGATTATGATTTCTACCGTGGCAATTTAAATAGCACGTTCCTGTTAAAATTCCATTATCAATAAATTCAAGACTTCCCATGGCGCCCGTACTGGAACTGACAACTGAAATATCGAAATTGATGAGATGTGAGTTATTGGTAACATTACCCTGATCCCCGTTGATACCGTGCGGGTCGTGACAAACATTACAGGGTGTATTCTCATCTACGATATGTTTTTTATGTACTTCCCTTGTGAAATTATTACTTTCATTATTGACAATACTATTATACTCATGGCATTGATAACACAATTCATAAGCCTGAAAGGATTCAGGTGTATCATCGGTGGTTTCGTAATTGTATTTTAAGATGTGCGGATATATTGAACCATGTGGTCCGGAGGCGGAACTGCTGTTGCTGGCATGGCAATCACTGCAATAAATCACACTGGAAGTTGTGTAAGGTGAGATAAGGCTTGGAACATTATCGTTCTGTCCCTGGCCCTCGATGGGGTGATATGAAGGTCCGTTTAAATCGAATTCAAGATTAACATTATCCTGTTCAATCTGACGTGAAGTCGGGCTCCCGGGTTTATCGGGACTATCCGCATGACAGCGGTAACAGAGTTCATATTCATATTGTATGATATTCACAGGATTACCATCCGAATCCACGCCGGGAACTCCCTGGATAAATCCATTGGCCAACGGTGGTGAAACGATCGTATTATTACAGATGTGAGGATTGTGGCAATCCACACATTCAACATGGCGGTTTTGCACGATGGATGGTTCTTCCGGATCATGCTCCTGGGTGTAGGCATAAATATCATGCCGGTAGGTTTTTCCGAAATCAATTTGAACGTTTTTTGAAGCAACATTACCGCCATGACAGTTCAGACAGTTGTCCTCTTCCGGAAGATAATTTGTTAATCTCTGATGTCCACCTGCCGTATGAGGGCTATGACAGTTTTCACAGCCATTCTCAGCTACGGTTATATAAGGTGTATGCAACCAGGGATCGATGCCTGTGCCATCCCAGGATGCGCCGGATGTCTGATGGCTGGAGTTTTCCCAACTGGTTTTTTGATGACAATATTGGCATAAATCAGAGTACTGTGTACTGGCGACCAAAAAATCAGAATAAAAATTATTGTGTGCGTCATGGCAGGAAGTGCACTGCATTTTTTCATTTTCTAACTGAACCGGACCATTAAGGGTCGCAGGATCAGTGAGTTCACCATCGGTTGCTGCCAGGGATGCATTATAAATAAATGAAATGGGGTGATCATCTGAAAGAATCTTGGTCAAATTACTCGTACCTTCCGGCATGTTATTTATACCACTATTAAGGGTGATCGGATCGGAACGGCTCAGCACATTGCCCAGAGCAATGCTACCATCATGGCAGGACAGACATAGAATTGATGGTCCATCCGGTTGCCCAGGTTCCGCGTTAATAGTGGAACTGTTATAAAGCGTATAATTCAAACCTGGATCCTCGCGGTTCCACAAGGGTTTATGAGGACTGCTATTATGTGGTGTATGACAGAATATACATATTTCTGATTCATTTCCGGCTTTAATGGTCCCGGGACCGCTCACCGAAAGATTATGTACGGAGTTTACGATCGATTGTCCCGAAAGGATAGTCGGGATAATCCAGATGACAGTGATATATATTATTTTTAAATATTTAATTCTCACGTAAATCCTTTTACCGCAGTTGGAAAATCTGAATTCGGGCATTATAGCTATCGGCAATATAAATCCGATCTTCAGGATCGATGTATATACCGGCAGGCATCCAAAACTCACCTTGTTCCCGGCCTTGCCGGCCAAAATTATATAAAAAATTACCCTCTTTATCGAATATTTGAACGGTGTGAAAAAGTGCATCGGTCACATAAATATGACCAAAAGAATCCGTGGCGATACCCTTTGGACGGGCAAAATAACCACTGGCATCTCCGGGTTTTCCGAAGACTCTAAGAATTTGACCCCGGCTGTCCAATACTTGAATCCGAAAATTCATGGAATCAACAACATATACAACACCTGTATCATCGATCCATAGAAATGTTGGATAATTAAATTCCCCGGCAGCAGTTCCACGATGACCGATATGTTTGATTAAATTCCCAAATTGGTCAAGAATTGAAATCCTGTGGGCCCCCGTTTCGACCACCCAGATTTGATCCTCACTGATTAAATAGCCAATCCCGGTCGGACGGGATAAACGGAGTGAAGCGTTCAATTTCTCCAACTTTCCTGATTGAGGACTATGTCGATAAATGGTACTATCATTTGAATCTGTAAACAGAATATCATGATTTTTAGTCACACAGAGAGCGATCAATGAATTAAAAGAAGAAGCCTCGCTTGGCCGAAAGAAATTCATCTCATATTTGTTAGTGTCAATATGTACCAGGGATCGGCTGCCCTGATCCAAAACGCTGAGGACACCGGTCTGCAGAGCAATTACCGACATTGGTCGAATCAAATGATGGTTCTCAGTACCTAAAATAAAGTTATAAATTAAGGTGGTTATACTTTTGCTTTTTGGGAATTCCTCTGATGAGCTGAATTCTGCAATCCATACAATCTCCCGATCCTCATAGGCAATTCCCGACATTGAATTAAAATCTGAGTAAATATGCGAGGGGAGGAGAAAATAAATAAACAGGGTGATTAAAACACATTGGGCATATTTACGCTTTAATCGTTTACTTTCCATAAATAAATATATAATTGATCTAACGGATAAAAATTGTGATGAATCGCAATTTACATTTTAATTTGAGAATATAATGCAATTATGTCAAGTTATTATTTTTAAAACACTTAAATTCATCCATTCAGTCGAATATTCGACAAATGGGACGAATAATCGGCAGGCTAATTATTTGGTAGCATCAACCATCAAATTCTGTAGTTTAGAAAGTACATCGGGGTATTGAGCAGCGAGATTCATCTCTTCCCCAATATCATTGGAAAGATTGTACAGTTCTGCGGGTAATTTGGTGTCTGGCCAAACGGCTTTCCAGTTACCCATCCGCAAGGCTAATTTCGTTTGATCGTTTCTGGTAAATTGCCAGAATAGATATTCGTGTAGTGGTTGTTCTGCACCGATCAATGTCGGCAGATAGGAGATCCCATCGATATCCTCTGGAGAATTAATCCCGGCGAGATCACAGGCCGTTGAAAGAAAATCCCAGAAGGCTGATGGATGGCTGGTAATCGTGTTGGGCCGTATTTTACCTGGCCAGCGTACAATCAGCGGCACCCGTATACCACCTTCATAAAGATCGCGTTTGAATCCGCGTAGAGGGCCGTTTGAATCAAAAAACTGATGCCGGTGCCCTCCTTCGGAATGGGGTCCATTGTCGGAAGTAAAAAATAGTATTGTTTTTTCATCGATATCAAGTTCTTGCAATAGATCTTTTATGCGACCAACGTCACGATCCATCCGGCTGATCATTGCGGCCAGTCCTTTTTCCGTGTCCGGCCAGTCTTTATCTTTGTATTGGCCATAATCCGGCACTTCCATTCCATTGCCGGTCGCTCTTCCACCTTCATTATTCGCATGCGGGATGGTCCAGTGAATATGAAGTAAAAAGGGTTTATCGGCATGAAGACGAATAAATTTCAATGCTTCTTCGGTCATGACATCATGGGAGTAGGATACTCTTTTTACAGAAACCCGGCCATGATCTTCAGCTTTATTACTGAGGACATTACCCTTCAGAGGGACGGATGTGAAATTACGCCACAAATGGGTGGGATAATAATTATGAGCCTCACTCTGGTTTAAATAACCCATCCAAAAATCAAAACCATTCAGGTTCGGGTGACCACTATTGCTGGTATCACCCATTGCCCACTTGCCGACGCCACCGGTTACATAACCCTTTTGTTTTAAAATTTCAGCGACGGTCACATCCTCGGGTTTAAAGACATAGGGTGCATTGCTGTTAATGGGTGTATGCCCGGTATGTTTCCCGGTCCATAGAACCAGTCGAGATGGACGACACACAGTCTGACCGGCATAATGATCGGTGAAGCGTATTCCTTCAACGGCAAGGCGATCAATTTGCGGTGTCTGAATCTGTTTTTGACCATAGCAGCCCAGGTCACCGTATCCCAGATCATCCACCATAATGTAAATGATATTCGGTGTTCCACTGGAACCTTCATTTGATGGCCCGGAACAGGCAGAAAAAAATAAAAAAGGGAAGAATACAAACAAAAAATTCTTTGGATTTAGAATTAGTATTTTAT
>CAZBBC010000135.1:0-12607 GCA_964489835.1 uncultured Calditrichota bacterium | reverse complement strand
GCCGATCAGATATCCGTCCAAACCAATTTGCTGCGGTGTCTGACCGCGGAATTAAATCCGAAATTCTAAATCCTAAACTCGAAACAACCCCAAAATCTCAATGCTCTAAACTTTTATTCCAATATTTATCAAGATCATAAATTAAAAAAACCAGCCTTGGCGAAAGAATGGTTTTGAATTTTGAAAATAAGAATTTATTTCGCTTGCCCGCCTCTGGATGGAATTTAGTGTCACGCCAGTGGGCAGCCTGACAGGACAAAAACCGAATGAGTGCCCATTATATCATTTGAAATGATATATATGCCATATGATAAAACATAATAATGATTGACAAGCGATGTAAGTGATGATCGACACCCGATCCAGGTAATGATTGATACCTGATGTAAGTAATAATCGATACCCGATCTAGGTAATGATCGGTACCCGATGTAAGTAATGATCGACACCCGATCCTGGTAACGATCGATACCCGACCATAGTAATGATTGGTTGTAAAAGAAAGTAATGCACCAATTATCAAAAAGTACAATCCAGCATTTGGTAGTTGATTTTTTGATCAAACACATTTAACTTTAAAGTGTAATAATTGATAACATATTTTGATATATTTAACTATAAAGTGAAACTTTTTAGAAAATATTATGTCTAATAAAGAAGATATACAAAAATTTCTCGAAGAGTTTAAAACTTTCGCGAATGTATTTGATGTTTTCGTTATAGATACTGAAAAGAATATCAAAGGCCTCTTGGATTTGGGTCTTACAGCCAATATTAGGAAAGATATAATTTTAAATCTTGAAGTAGAAAACTACTATCGTGGTCCCAATAAGGACCGGGATCGTGCTCAATTTGATGTATGGGAGTTCGGAGTAAAGTTAAATCAGGTGGATGAGATTTACATCAAACTATCAACCAGAAGAGAGAATTCCAGAAGTATTTGCTTGTCATTCCACAGGGCAGAAATTCAAATCGATTATCCTTTTGCTTAAAAATAACCTTGTGGGGAGGTAACGATACAAAGTTTGTATCGCAAAATCTGGCATTCATTGGAGGAGTGAAATGGAATGTATACTTTGTGATGGTAAAACGAAGTTATCAAAAGAACAACGTGAGATTGAATTCAAAAAGAAAAAGTATCTGGTAAATTTTTCATTCTATAAATGTTTAGATTGTGGAGAAACATTTACTGATACCAATTTAGATGAACAAAACATATCTCAAGTATATAATCAATATAGAGAAAAGTTCAATATATTATTTCCGGATGAGATTGTTCAAATTAGAGAAAAATATGGTTTATCGAAGAGAAAAATGTCCAAAATATTAGGGTGGGGAGATAATACTTATGGATTATATGAAAAAGGAGCTGTCTCCAATGAATCTCATAGTACGGTATTAGAACTGCTTAAAGATCCTCAAAAGTTTTTAGAGATAGTATCAAGAAAAGTTAGCACAATAATATCTGCCAAAGAATATGCTGAATTAGAAAATAAAGTCAATATACTGATAAAAGAGAAAGATTTACATGATATATGTATCTCTTTTGATGATCTAAAAGTGGATCAATATTCTGGATATATTAAGTCTAACTTTGAAAAACTTGCCTATATGATAATTTTCTTCATACTTCAAAAAAATTCTTACCTTACACGATTAAACAAATTGTTATTCTACTCTGATTTTATATCGTATAAATCTTTTAAAAAACCAATTTCCGGTTGGAATTATGCCGCAATAGATAAAGGCCCTGTTATTGACCATTATAAGATTATCTTTGGGATGCTAGAGGAGAATGATTTTATAAATTCTGAAGAGGATTTTGTTAATCAAAATAATGATGTCATTGAAAAATTGGTGACTAATAAAGATTTTGAAAAGTCATTATTTTCTGATAATGAATTGAAAGTTTTAAAATATGTTGATACTTATTTTAAAAAAACTAAAACCGAAGAGCTCATATCGTTATCACATAAAGAAAGAGGATGGAAAGAAAATTTTCCCTCAAAAGCGCTTATTAGTTATCAAAAATATGCTGACGATTTGAGTATAATATTGGAGTAGTTATGTAGTATAACATCCTATCTTTTAACTAATTTTGGGAATACATTCCCGGAATTATCCCCCCACAGACGAAAATAAAAATGCAGGGATTTGCTAAATCATGGACGATTTACTCCCGATCGTTAGATCCGCCTGCTATCGGAGATGTCAACCCCGTAAGACGGGTCTTCGACGTGGATGGCGACATGTTTTATCGGCTACTCGAATTCTTCATTTCTCGCCCGTCTTCGCCGGGCAGGCTGCAGCGCAGCAATATTTATAGGACACGGATGACGCATATTATCCGGCGCAGCCGGACACGGATTAAAACTAAAATAAAAATAATTTTTAAATAAAATCCGTGTAATCCGTGTCACTCAATCACTTGATCCGGCCTTAGATGGAAACCTGCTTGCCCGGCCTGCCCGGCGCAGACGTGGCTATGACGGGATCCGGCTTCGACGGATAATCCATGGACAAATTCTTTTTTTGATTGTAGCAATATGCTGCGGTATGTATACAATATTTAATCATGGTGACTATACCCGATAGGGTATAAGGCCTATTTAAAATTATATAATTATACCCGAAGGAGTATAAAACTTATTTATAACTTGATTTTATACCCGATTCAGCTCGCGATTGCGACCAGATCGGTACCAGTATCGCTGCTGTTATTATACAGATAAAGACAAAAATAATCGCCGGTAACGCTGTTTTTTCATTGAAATGTTTTAAAGCCAATACACTCCCCAAACCGGCATTCTGCATGCCGATCTCGATTGAGAGTGCCCTTTTTTTCAATCGGTCAAAACCGAATATTTTCCCGGTCATATAACCTAAATATAAACCACTAAAATTTAATATAAGTGCTGCGATAAAAATCCATAGAGTTATATTTAAGATATATGACTGGTTCAAGGCGATGACAAGTCCACAGATAAAGGCGATGAATAAGGTAGATATGGCCGGGAATATTTTTAAGAAAGGAGTGACCCTTTGCCCGAATAAATGTCTTAAAAATATCCCGATCATTAATGGCAGCAGGACCATGATGCTTACGCTTTTCATCAGGGCCCAGAATGGAATGTCGAGGATGGTGTTGGCCAGAAAAAGGGTCAGCAAAGGGGTTAAAACAGGTGCTAAAAAAGTGGAGGCGGTAGTTAAGGAAACAGAATAGGCGACATCAGCGCCGGCCAGATAACTTAAAACATTGCTGGCCATGGCCCCAGGGGCGGAACCGGTTAAAATAAGACCCAAAGAAAAATCATCGGAAAAAGAGAAAGCCCTGGATACCAGATAGGCGGAGATGGGCATGATCGAAAATTGGGCCACAACCCCAATCAGAACAACCTTGAATTTTTTAAAAATATTAATAAAATCCTGTGGATTGAGAACCATTCCAATCCCAAACATGGTAACGGCAAAGAATAATTCCATATAATCTTTTTGAGCGATGAATATACCCGGATAAAAGAAGGCAATAATTCCCGCTAGTATCACCCAAAGAACAAACAGGCGATTAAATATATTTAATATTCGTTGCAATATAATACTTCCTGGAATGATCAATAATGATAGTCGGCGGTCAACTTATTCATACTCATGATTATAAAACTCCGTAATGATAATCTAATCTGATTTATTCATAGCGCAGCCTTCGGTTGCAATTAAAATAAAGATTTTGTCCACGAATTACACGAATTTTCACGAATTAAAAATATAATATAAATAAATCCACATCATCTGCGTTTTAAAAATATTGTTGCGCCGCGCCTGCCGCGTCGTAGACCCCGTTTTACGGGGCGGGCAGGTCGCTGCGCGTACCTGCCGTGGCGGGTCATCCCGAGAAATAAAGTCTCTGGATTAGTAAAATTTTTGCTAAAATAACATAGTTTTCGGCTACAATAGCATAAACCACGAAGCACCCAAAGCACATGTAGATATTTTTTGGTGAATTTAAATATAAAAATATAATATAAAAATTTGAGTAGTAATTCTTAAATCAAAAATCGTTAATCCTTGTTCAAAATTCAAATCTTTCAGATTTACTCTTGAAATTTTATTTTTCCCCTGTTATTCTGTGTTGTATATATTTCGATATTACATTAACTTAATCCAATGATTTTCATAGCCCGGCCGCGTTGGATTTAACTTTATAGTTTGTGTATTTACAATATAATATTATTGTCTCGTTTAAAATAAATACAACTAATGATTAATAAAACTCATCCCCAAACCCCTTCTCTTGAAAAGAGAAGGGGCTTCCTAAAGTCCCTCTCTTTCCAAGAGAGGGATTTAGGGTGAGTTTTTTGAATCGAGTCTCGAGGTTTATTAAATATACAAACCATTTGATTTTACGGCGATAATTTAAAATGATTTAAGATTTAACCGGATACTCATGATCATACAATTTAAATGCAACCGGTAGCAGTAGGTGATAAATCTTTGGAGGCAAAGACGTGGAAAGGCAACAACATGGTATGCTTACACTGGATGAACTGGCTAGTCTGGTAAAAAAAGATGACATAGAAACGGTCCTGGTTGGTTTTACCGATCATTATGGCCGGCTTCTGGGAAAACGTTTTGATGCCGGTTTTTTTATTGAAGAAGGCATCAAACAAGGGGCGCACGGCTGCAACTATCTACTGACCACGGATATGGCAATGGAACCGGTGGCCGGTTATAAGTACGCTAACTGGGAACTGGGTTACGGTGATTTCCATATTGTTCCTGATTTTAACACCTTACGCCTTGCCAGCTGGCTGGATAGAACGGCACTGGTCCTTTGTGATCTGAAAGATGAAAAATCGCACGAACCGGTGGCGGTTGCTCCCCGCTCTATTTTACGAAAGCAAATCGAGCGGATAGACACCTTAAATTATACGTCCATGGCCGGCTCGGAGCTGGAATATTATCTGTTTGAAGATCCCTATAAACTTGCCGCCAAAAAGAAATACACAAATTTAAAACCGATGGGATGGTATATAGAAGATTATCATGCCTTACAGGGAACGCGGGAAGAGATCATCAATGCCGAAGTACGCCGCCATTTGAAGCATTCGGGCATACCGGTTGAAACATCGAAAGGGGAATGGGGCGTCGGACAACATGAGTTAAATGTCCATTATACAGATGCTCTTACGATGGCTGACCGTCATGTTATTTTTAAACAATGTTTTAAAGAAGTCGCCGACCGGCTGGGTATGAGTGTAACTTTTATGGCAAAAATTGCCGAAGATCAGGCTGGTTCCAGTTGTCATATTCATATGAGTTTATGGCGGGATAACAAAAATATTTTCCCCGGTAATAATAAACTGGGCCCGGTATCGGGTTCCCCCGAATTTCGCTGGTTCCTTGGTGGATGGATTGCCCATGTACCGGAAATGATGGTTTTCTATGCGCCAACGGTAAATTCCTATAAACGGTTCCGGGCCGGATCCTGGGCGCCGACCCGTTTGGCCTGGTGTTATGATAACCGTACGGCAGGATTTCGCGTAGTCGGTGATGGACAGAGTCTGCGCATTGAATGCCGGATTCCGGGCGCCGATTGCAATCCCTATCTGGCCTTTGCCGCTTCCCTCGCTTCCGGCCTGGATGGCCTGGAAAATAAAACAGAACCACCGAAGATATTTGAAGGCGACGTCTACACGGCCGAACAAATACCACAGGTACCACAGACGCTGAAGGAAGCGACACAGTTATTTGCCGGCAGCACATTTGCCAAAAAATCTTTTGGCAGGGATGTCATCGAACACTACACGCACTTTTTTAATCAGGAACAAAAGGCCTATGATCAGACAGTGACCGATTGGGAGCGGAAACGCTACTTTGAACAAATCTGATATTATGATCATAGTACAAAAAAATATATTCAGGGTGTATCTTCGATCAAGATTTACATAAATAATATTAGTAAGGATAATTTATCTCGCGGAGACGCAAATATATATTAATTTTAATTTAGAATTATGAATTTTAAATGACAAATAGATAAATCAAAATTTAAAATTTAGATTTATTATGTATAACTCTGCGGGTTTTGCGTTAGAAAAAAATTATAGTACAGAGAATCCATATTTATAAATAATCGTATCCTCGTAGAGGATAAATTATTGTAAAAACAGGCATAAACCAATATGCCATCCTCGTAGAGGATGCATTATTGGTAGTATCAGTAGATTTAATGAAAAATATTTTTTGATTAAATTATGCAAAACATATCGACGCTTAGATAATGTCCGCAATTATTAATCCTCTACGAGGATTAAATAATTTTGGGTTACGATTTTTTCTACAATAATACAACCTCTACGAGGTTGATTTTTATAACTCAGTTAATTTTTAAGAATTATAAAATAGGATTTTAAATTCGTGATAATTCGTGGATAAAAATCTTTACGGTTTTGCGTGAGGAATTATAACCAGTATTAGTAAAAGGACTTAGAATATGGCAGAAACATTTGATCTTATTTCTCCGGTAGACGGAAGTGTTTACAAGAAATGTCAAAAACACGGGCCGTCAGATATTGAATCGGCACTGGCACAGGCGGTAAAATCCCAGCAGTCCTGGCGACAAATCTCTATCCGGGAACGAGCCGGTTATATGAAAAAATTTGTCGAGGCCTTTGTCAGCAATAAAGATAGCATCAGTGAAGAACTGAGTTGGCAGATGGGCCGGCCGATTGCGCATTCACCCTTTGAAGTTCGCGGAACCGAAGAACGGGCCCATGGCATGATCGATCTGGCTGAATCTTCCCTGGAAGATATTACGGTTGGAGAGAAGGAGGGCTTCCACCGTTTTATTCGCCGTGAACCCCTGGGGGTCGTTTTTGTTTTACCGGCCTGGAATTATCCTTATTTAATTGCTGTCAACAGTATTGTACCATCCTTAATGGCTGGTAATGCCGTTGTCCTGCGCCATTCGGCTCAGACTCCCCTCTGTGCCGAGCAATTTGCACAGGCCTTTCAAAAATCAGGCTTGCCGGAAGGGCTTTTTCAGTATCTTCATTTAAATCATGCTGATACGGCGGCATTGATCCGTGATTCACGGGTAAATTTTGTTGCTTTTACCGGGTCTGTCAGTGGCGGATACGAAATTCAGAAAGTCACGAATGAACGGTTTATCGGTGTCGGTCTGGAACTTGGAGGCAAAGATCCGGCTTACGTGCGTTCCGACGTCAATCTGGATCATGCGGTGGAAAATCTGGTGGATGGGGCCTTTTTCAATGCCGGGCAATCCTGTTGTGGCATCGAAAGAATTTATGTCCATGAATCCGTATATTCTTCTTTTATAGAAGGCTATGTGGAACTCACCAAAAAATATAAACTGGGAAATCCCCTGGATCCGGCTACGACATTAGGGCCATTGGCTAAAAAAAGCGGCGCCGAACTTGTAAACAAACACACAATTGATGCGATTAAAGCCGGGGCCCGCGCTTTGATTGATCCCTCTCTTTTTCTGGAAACCAGGAACGGTGTAAATTATCTGGCCCCGCAAGTACTGGTGGATGTTGATCATACCATGTCGGTGATGATGGAAGAAAGTTTTGGCCCGGTCGTAGGGATCATGAAAGTAAAAAATGATGCCGAAGCGCTGCAACTGATGAATGACAGCCCCTACGGTTTGACAGCATCGATCTGGACGGAAAATGAAGATGAAGCGATTTCAATCGGAGACCGGGTCAATACGGGTACCTGGTATATGAACCGTTGTGATTATCTTGATCCATACCTTGCCTGGGTGGGGGTGAAAGATTCCGGACGAGGGTGTACACTTTCCCGAGCCGGTTATGAACATTTAACCCGGCCAAAGTCCTTCCATTTGAGGATTAAGACTTAAATTTGGTAAGGGTTTTAAAATATGAGGTGAAAAATAACAAATAACAAATTCCAAATCTCAAATAAATCACAATAACCAAAATTCCAAATTAAAAAGCGGTTGTCATTGCTCTGAAGAAACCGATGTGGTTTTAATTATATTGAATTTGGAAATTGTTTGTTCGCTGATTGGCAAATTCATTTTTTGATATGGTTATTTGGTTTTTGGAATTTTGGATTTATTTGTTATTTGGTACTTGAGATTTGGGATTTTTTAACAAATTTAAAATAAATTTAATAATGACAAGATAGTTAGGAGAAAAACAATGCCGGAAAAAAGACACACCTACTCATTTCCAACAAGAATAGAATATGGTCCGGGAGCGATGAAGGAACTGCCGGGTATTATTAAAAATCAGGGTTTTAAAAAGGGATTGATGGTAACCGATCAGGGCATAGAAAATGTTGGTACACCGGAAATTTTAAGAGATTGTTTTAAATCAGCCGGCATTGAACTCGTTACCTTTAGCGGTGTAAAATCTAATCCTACCGATGACAATGTGTTCGATGGTACCCGAATATACAAAGAATCGGGTTGTCAGTTTATTGTAAGTCTGGGCGGAGGATCACCGATAGATGTCGGCAAAACGATCAAATGTACGGCTACTCATGACGGTTCGCTCGAATTATTTGATGATACCAAAGGGGGGTCGGATTTAATAAAGGATAATATGCCGCCGTTTTACGCGATACCGACAACAGCCGGCACCGGCAGTGAAGTCGGCAGGAGCAGCGTAATAACAGTCGGAAGAACAAATAAAAAAACCATCATTTTTTCACCTTTTCTAATGCCGGACATTGCCGTACTCGATCCGGAAATCACCGTTTCGCTTCCGCCGGCACTCACCGCGGCAACCGGCGTGGACGCTTTTGTGCACAATCTGGAAGCGTATCTTATGGATACTTTTCATCCCTATGCGGATGGGATTGCCAAAGAAGGTATATATCGCTGCCACAAAAATTTACCGGAAGCGGTTAAAAATGGCAAGAATATCGCTGCCAGGGGAGAGATGCTTATGGCCTCGGCGATGGGTGCGACAGCTTTTCAGAAAGGATTAGGTGTTAATCATTCCATTGCCCATGCGTTAAGTGTTTTTTACGATACGCACCATGGACTGGCCAATGCCGCTGTCCTGGTGGGGGTAATGAAGTTTAACCTCAGCGATAAAGGGGCAAATCACAAACTGGCTTCACTCGGTCCTATCATGAATACAGCGAGCGATGCCGATGCCGTGATTACCGAGATAGAAAATTGGTTGCATGCTGTCGGGATGCCAACAAATTTAACCAGCATCGGGATCGATAAGAATCAGATCCAGGCGATAGAGGATTATGCTTTGGAAGATCCTTGCTGTCCCTTAAATCCAAAAAAAGTTGAAAAAGGAGATGTGGTCAGGATCATCGAAAAACTATTGTGAAAATAGATACATCTTAATCAATTAAAGTATAAACAACGCCCAAACCCCCTTTGGTGGGGATGTTGCAGATTTAATTTGTTGGCACAATTTATCAGAATTGTATGATCTGTCTCCCCCTTGATAAAGGGGGACTAAGGGGGATATATACTCTTCTATGTTATTTATTTACAACCCCCTAACCCCCTTTTCTAAGGGGGAATAGATTTTGCTTAATCGAGAGTACAAATGAACTTTTGCTTAAAAATAACCTAATATGCAACAGCCCCTGGTAAGGGGGAACTAAATCATTCATATTCTGATACTTATACAAATATAGTCAGTAAGTTTTGTGAATAATTCAGGTTAATTAAGAAGGACTGAAAATATTTTGATAAAAGCGATAACATTCGATCTATGGGATACAGTATTTATCAATGATTCTGATGAGCCTAAGCGTAAGGCAGCCGGTTGGCCGTCAAAGGCGGTTGAAAGACGACAATTGGTGAAAAAGTTTGTTGAAAAACATTCTCCCGTCTCGATGGAACTTGTTCAATCAGTATATGATGCCGCAGACGCGGCATTCAAAAAAGTTTGGTATGAGCAGCACAAGACCTGGAGCGTACAGGAGAGACTTGATATTGTATTCAAAGGCATTGGGGTAAAACTGTCGGATTCTGATATGAAAGTTCTCGTTCGTCTTCATGAGGAGATGGAACTCGAATTTCGCCCTGATTTTATACCCGGTGTTCATGAAGCGATTAAACGTTTACATCAAAAATATAAATTGGGTGTCATTTCAGATACCATTTTCAGCCCCGGTCGTGCTCTGCGGAATCTTCTGGAGGGGGAAGACCTGCTCAAATATTTTGATGTGTTAATTTTTTCAGATGAGATCGGTTGTTCAAAACCAGAGCCTGATATTTTTGAGGCAGCATGTAACGGGTTGAGTGTGAGATTTCAAGAACTTGTTCATGTTGGAGACCGGGAACACAATGATATTGTTGGCCCGCGGGAGTTGGGAATCCGGTCGGTCCTCTGCACAGCGGCTATCGACCGGGGAAGTAATGATACCCTGGCTGATGCGGTATTCAAGAATTATAATGATCTTCCGGGAATTATTGAGAGCATGAATAACTTGCCGGTTAAAAATTTTATAAGGAAATGAGCGCCCAGTTAAAAGCTAAACTATAATTATTCATAAAAATTTATGTTTAAGCATATAAGTAACATATAATCAACAATTTAATTCCCCCTTATTAAAGGGGGTTAGGGGGTTGTTTTAAACGTAATCTTTTGAAATATGTCAATGATTTACATCCCCTTAGTCCCCTTTATTAAGGGGAAACTTTATTGTTGCTATTTGATAAATCTAAAATTCATGAATAGATCAGGCTAGACAACAATTATAACGGGAAATTAATATATCAAATAGAAAGTGAATAGGGAAGCATGGGGGTTTCTTTGAAATTTCTGATTGTTGATGGATATCCTAAAGTGAGCAGAGATGAGTTTGATTCTGTCGGGATGACACAGGCAGGGTATCTGTATGCGGCGATGCTGATTCAACATTTACATGATGCAGAATATGAGATATTACATGTGAGTGATCCCGGAGTGGAGATTCCGGAGAAGGAACAATTAAATAAATATCACGGCATTTTATGGCCGGGATGTAATCTGACCGTCTATCATACAAATGATGTACGGGTAAAAAAAATGCTTGATCTGGTAAGGATAGCTTACGAGATGGGGATTCCTCAGTTCGGCAGCTGTTGGGCCGCCCAGATTGCTGTTTATGCTGCTGGCGGTAAAGTAGAACCCAACCCCAAAGGCAGAGAAATGGGGATTGCCCGAAAAATTCATCTCACTGCTAGTGGACAAAATCACCCTATGTTTGAAGGTAAACCGCAGGTGTTTGATGGTTTTATAAGCCATGATGATATCATCACCGAACTTCCTGAAGGGGCTGTAAATCTTGCGACGAATGACTTTTCTGAAGTACAAGCGGTTGCGGTGCAACATAAACAGGGTATTTTCTGGGCTGTTCAATATCATCCGGAGTACAATCTTCATGAAATGGCCAGGCTTATAGTGGCCAGGCAGGAAAAACTTATTCATGAAGGTTATTTCAAAAATTCTGAGGAAGTGGTCCATTATACGGAATTACTGGAGATTATTGCTGCCGATCCTTCCCGAAAAGACCTGCGCTGGCAATTAGGGATTGATGATGATTTGCTCTCGGATTCAATCCGGCAATGTGAATTTGTTAATTGGCTTCAGAAAGTTGTTATTCCAATGGCGGAAATATAAAGTTTTTGGCGGTAATCGTTCAATGAGGCAAATGTACATATAAGCGCTATGTAAGGATAGTCATAATGAATCATACAAATAGCCTGTTGATTATTTTTCTCTTAGCATTCCTTACTATCCAGGGATGTCATACTAAGCGGGATATTGAAAACAAGCCCGGAAAAACTCATGCGGCATTGCAAATGCTGCCTGTGCCGCAAGGTTTGGGTGTCAACATTCATTTTTTTCAGGGAAATAAGAACGATCTTTCAATGCTGGAAGAATCGGGCCTTGGCATCGTCCGAATGGATGTTTCATGGAACAGTGTGGAGCACGAATCCGGACAATATGATTTCAGTAAACACGATCAATTAATCCGTGATCTTGAGGCACGTAATATTCGGTTATTATTCATCATTGATTATGGGAATCCTTTGTATGATAAAGGGCTGGCTCCCTTTTCCGATGAGGGACGCGGTGCTTATCTGAGGTTTTGCGAGGCCTTGGCCCGCCGCTATGCCGATAAAAATATTATCTGGGAGTTATGGAATGAGCCGAATTTAGATCACTTCTGGAAACCTCAATCGAACGTCAATGATTACATGAACTGGTGTAATACAGTTGTACCGGTCATTCGTAAAAATGATAACGATGCCTGTGTTGTTGCCCCGGCTACCTCAAGTTTCGATATTCCATTTCTTGAAGCTTGTTTCCAACAGGGTCTTTTAGATCTGGTCGATGGTGTCAGTGTGCACCCTTACCGCAACGCCAGGTTGAGTCCTGAAACAGCTATCGATGAGTATAACATTTTATCAATTTTAATTGAACAATACAGGCCCGGTAAAAAAACTATTCCAATTCTTAGTGGTGAATGGGGGTATTCCACCACCTCTTTATCGGATGAGCTGCAAGGAAAATATATCGTCCGGCAATGGTTGTCACATTTGGCCTTACATATTCCGATCAGTATATGGTATGACTGGCATGACGATGGTCAG